>CAYGNA010000027.1:2230-20718 GCA_964351065.1 uncultured Pseudomonadales bacterium | reverse complement strand
CTATTAAAGAGGCCGAGCGGGCCGGTTGCTGGGGCGCGTGTCATTCTGACCTCGAAGGCATGGCGGATGATGCTGGTTTGAAGAAATACCTGTCTGCCTCCCGAACCAAACTGTCTCGCACTGGCGGTGGTGAAAACTACAAGAGTGATGGCGAGATCGCCGACCTGATGGCAAAAGGCCATTTCCTGGAACTGTGGCAGGCGAACCTGATGCCTGGTGAACCCGCTGCTGCTGTCGACGGTTATGTGCTGCGCGGGCATGAGTACAATGAGTCGCCCGCTGTAACTGCGGACGCCTCCTATCGGGACGGCGAGTGGCATGTTGTTATAGCGCGTCCGCTTGCCAGCAATAGCCCAACGCGGCGCAATCTCGAAAGCGGCACCACTTACCCGGTGGCTTTTGCCATCCATGAAGGTGCGACGGGTCGTCATCACTACGTGTCTTTTGGCTACAGCCTGACGATTGGAAAAGGGGAGGGTGACTTTATTGCCCTCACTCGATAACCATTGACCCATCGAGGCAAACCGTGAATTCACCTTTTTCCAAATCGACTGCATCTGACTGGCAACTGGCATCACATCGACTGGTGGAGTTTTACGTCAAAGTGATGCCTAGGGCGTTGGGGGCAAAATCCTGTGCTGTCTATGTGCAAGAGGGCGATAAGGACCAGTTCTGGTGTACTGGCACGCACATCACAGAACAGGCTATGGCACTCTCTGAGATCAATGACAGCGCTGTGCTTGAGGCAGTTCGAACAGCTGAGGTGGTACAGCGCGTCCAGTCTGAGGGCAATAGTGTTATCTGTGTGCCGATCTTTTCGACGGACGGGCGGCACGTGGTGGGCGCGGTGGAACTTATAGGTCCCGCCGAATATTCGGGCAAGGATCGCGCGCTACTGGATGAAATGCTGCAGTATCTTGAAGCATCGATCGAGAATATTCGGGGCAAGGCTGGTTCCCCCGGGTTACGCTGGGCTGGACGCATAGCGATTGGCCTGACGCTGACTTGCTTTGCCCTGATAGTTCTCTTCACCGTCTATTGGTTTACGTTTTACCTGACAGGTATCTGATAAGCCCTGGGTACACTGACCCAGGCTTTTCACTTCCCCAACATCATCCCCTCTGCCATTTCCGTCGAGCCATGCTTTTTTTAATGGTGCTGGCCGCATGGGTGTTGCGAGAAACCGGTTAAAAGACCAGGATCGAGCGAAACGAGATTATCCAGAGAATGAGCACGGTAAACGCAAGCAGCAAGTGGGTACGGATGGTGAATTGAAGCGTTTCAATTCTCTCTGGATCTTCCGCATCGCTTTTCATGATGCTGCACATCATCACGTCAAACATCATCACGATAAACACGAGGGGTGCGCTGGCAGGTATGATGCCACCAAAAAACACGTCCCAGCCTTCCAGAATGCGCGCTGGGCGTGAGAATGGCAGTATCAGGATATAAGCAGCAGCCAGCGCGTGCAGCATATGGCGCAGGGTGCCAATTTTTTTGTATTTTTCGATCATCAACAGGTACCGTTCTAACGTGCAATGTACGACACGGCATCAAACACTGATCACGTCTGCTGCCTTCGCGAGTAGTGGCATTGTAGTCGCGACAAGTGCTGGATAACCACTCGATAACCATTCAGCAACCACTCGATAATTACATAGAGATTCAAAATGGGTGACAAGATTACCGTGCTGACCACTGGCGGCACCATCGACAAGATTTACTTTGATGCCAAGAGTCAGTTTGAGGTGGGGTCGACTATTGTTGACCAGCTACTGCACCAGGCGGAGGTTCACCTTCCTTATGAGGTGAGAGAGGTGATGCGCAAGGACAGCCTCGAGCTAACCGCGCAGGATCGCGAACAAATCAGGCAGGCGGTGCTGGAAGTGACGGGCGAGCGTATTGTGGTGACCCACGGAACGGACACGATGACGGACACGGCGGCGACCCTGCGTTCCATTTCGGGCAAGACCATTGTCATGACGGGGGCGCTGGCGCCGGCAAGGTTTGCCGACACTGACGCCATGTTTAATCTGGGAATGGCCTTTGCGGCAGTGCAGGCGCTTCCGCCAGGTGTCTATATTGTGATGAACGGCACACTTTTTGATTCTGCACACGTGGTTAAGGACCGTACGCGCAATGCGTTTGTCTACAAATGAGTTAGACTAATGCGCTTTTCCTTTGTGAGGCAAGTGAGTTGAATCTGAAATTTGGCATTGTTGTTTTTCTGGTTGCTGGTCTTGCCGGTTGTATGACCTATGATCCTTATACCGGCGATAAAGAGGTCAGCAAGGCAACCACGGGCGCGGCGATTGGTGCTGGTGTCGCCGCGGTGGGTGCGGCGATTGCCAATCGGGATGATGATGCGCGAACGCGGAACCAGCGAATTCTCAAGGCGGCTGCTGCTGGTGGCGCGATTGGCGGCGGCGTTGGTTACTACATGGACGTGCAAGAGGCGAAGCTGCGCGAGCAACTCAGGAACTCTGGCGTTCGTGTTGCCAGGGAAGGTGATTATATCCGCCTTGTCATGCCTTCCAACATTACCTTCGCGACAGATAGTGCGGCAGTTAATCCGGACTTCGAAAAAGTGCTCGCGTCCGTGGCGCTGGTTCTGAAAGAATACAACAAGACGTTGCTGGAAATATCTGGCCACACTGATTCGACGGGTTCTGACAGCTACAACTTGCAGCTGTCAGAACGTCGGGCCCGGGCGGTTGCTGACGCCCTGCAGCGCAGCGGCGTATCGGTTGACCGTATGCTGGTGCAAGGGCTGGGCGAGAGCCGCCCGGTGTCAGATAACGCAACCGCTGAGGGGCGTCAGCTGAACCGTCGGGTTGAACTCCTGCTGGTACCAATCACCAATTCCTAAAGCTTCGAGTCCTAAAACCCGTCGCCTCAAAACTTGTCAGTGACGGCACCTTCGGACGCTGAACTCACCAGCCTCGCGTATTTGGCCAGCAGCCCTCGCTCTGTATAAGGGGCGGGTTGCTGCCAGTTTTCCCTGCGTCGGTTTAGTTCCGCCTCGTCAATCTTGACGCTGATGGTCGCAGTCTCCGCGTCTATCTCGATTGGATCGCCATCTTCCAGTAGCGCAATCGGGCCACCATCAAATGCCTCAGGCGTCACATGGCCAATCACAAAACCATGTGAGCCGCCCGAGAAACGCCCATCGGTAATCAGCGCAACGTCCGAGGACAGGCCGCGGCCATTGATGGCACTGGTGGGAGATAACATTTCACGCATGCCAGGACCGCCACGCGGACCCTCGTAACGAACCACGACAACGTCACCGGCTGTTACATTGCCAGCAAGGATGGCCTCAAGTGCCGCTTCTTCACCGTGGAAACATTTTGCTGTGCCACTAAAGGTAAGGCCTTCGTGCCCCGTAATCTTGGCGACGGCGCCTTCCGGTGCCAGGTTACCGCGCAGGATGACCAGGTGGCTGTCTTTTTTTATGGGGTCAGACATGGGCCGGATAACCCGTTGGCCGGCGGGATAAGGTGCCACGTCTGCGAGGTTCTCCGCGAGGGTTTTACCCGTGACCGTCAGGCAGTCGCCATGCAGCAGGCCTTCTGCCAGCAGGGTTTTCATCAGGGGCTGGATGCCGCCGATGTCAATCAATTCACTCATGGCGTATTGACCGGCCGGGCGCATGTCGGCAAGTACCGGCACCCGCTTGCCGATACGGCTAAAGTCCTCGAGTGTCAGCGAGATTTTTGCGGCATGAGCGATGGCCAGCAGATGCAGGACCGCGTTGGTGGAGCCTTCAAGCGCAATGGTTACCGTAATTGCGTTTTCAAAAGCTTCTCGGCAAAGGATATCCGAGGGTTTGATGCCCCGGTTGATCAGGTTCATGACCGCAGCACCGGCTGAGTAACTGTCAGCGCGCTTGTTGTTCGACACGGCTTCCTGGGCGGATGAATTTGGCAGCGAAAGCCCCATCGCCTCAATGGCAGATGCCATGGTGTTAGCGGTGTACATACCACCACATGAGCCTGGACCGGGAATTGCGGTGGATTCGATCTCCTTGAGCTGGATATCTGAAATTTTGCCCGCCGCATGCTGGCCAACAGCCTCGAACACCGATACCACATCACGTCTCTCGGCACCCGGTTGAATGGTACCGCCATAAACAAACACCGCGGGCCGATCAATGCGTGCAATTGCCATGGCGCAGCCTGGCATGTTCTTGTCACACCCACCGATAGCAACAAAGCCGTCAAAGCCCTCTGCACACACGGCGGTTTCAATTGAGTCTGCTATCACCTCGCGCGACACGAGTGAATAGCGCATGCCCGGCGAGCCCATGGAAATGCCGTCCGACACTGTGATTGTATTAAACGTCAAAGCCTTGCCACCGGCCTCGTCAGCACCCATGGCTGCAGCCTCGGCGAGCGCGTCAATATGCATGTTGCAGGGGGTCAGGTTGCTCCAGGTAGAGGCAATACCAACCTGTGGCTTGCTGAAGTCGGCATCGGTGAACCCGACGGCGTGCAGCATCGCGCGCGCGGCAGCTTTCTGGACGCCATCGACGACGAGTGAAGAATAGGGACGTCGGTTTTTATCATCAGGCATTGCTTGGCTTCCTGGCCGATTTGGAGGCGCCAAAATACCACGAATTGCCGCGAAAGTTGACCAGGTTCAGGATTAACCTGGGGAACGCTCGCGGCGCAGGTGGTTCACAAATCGCATCAGGACGTCATAAGGCTGGCAACCGACGACACAAAGCTCATCGTGGACATAAGTTGGCACACCAGTCAGGCCAAGTGACTGTGCACGTCGCCAGTCGTTATCAACAGCGTCACTGTAAGATCTTGTTGCCAGCACTTCCCGGGCCGCGTGTCCGTCAAGCCCGGCCTGCTCCGCGAGGCGCACGAGAATATCAGGATCGCCAATGTTCAGGTTGTCGACAAAATAGGCGCGGAACAGCACGTCATGCAGGGACCAATCGCCGGGTACGGTATCTGCCCAGGCCCCGAGTTCCTGCGCCAGTCGGCTGTTGTAGGTCATCGTGCGATCGCCATAGGGCAATCCTTCGGCGGCCATCATGTCTTTCATCTGCTGCTGAAATGCACGGATCTGTTCGATCTTGCGGCCCTTGAACAGGTCAGCCAGCGCGCGACCATCAACCGGTGTCTCCGGATGAAGCGGAAAATGTACCAGTCGGACTTCCAGATCTTCTTCCTGCCTGAGCTTTTCAATACTAACTGTACTGAGATAGCACCAGGGTCAGACGTAATCCGAAAAAACCTCAATCAGTATGGGTTCTTCACTCATGGTGTCGATGTCCTTGCATAGGGTTCTAACGATAAAGCGTTGTTCATCGATGTGCTATGTCTGATTCTGGCAGTTGTTCCCGACCCTACCTTTTCGCCGCATCAAAGCGCAGCGCCGCAGCGGGGCAGGTGGTGCCGGGTGGGTCTTTTCCACCGCTGCTTGCGGCCGTCCCGGCTGCCCTTCCTCCTCCGCAAGCCCTTACAGGTCTTGCTCCCCCGCTGCGGCGCTGCGCTTTGATGCGGTGGAAAAGACCCACCCGGCACCACCCGCTCATAGTCTCTGCCTTATCGAAGGTAACGTTGGTTCTTGGGCAGTTGCCATGTGGTTTTTGCTATTGGTTTGCCAGGCAATAACTGCAATCACCCGTGAGGAAGCCGTACGTCTGCGTGTCTCTTTTGATCGAAACGCTAAATGTCTGGTACGAGGCAGGTGATGCCGGTGGACCGTTATTCACCGCCTAAAAGCGCAGCGCCGCAGCGGGGGAGCAAGACCCAACGGGGCTTGCGGAGGAGAAAGGGTAGCGGGGACCGCCGCAAGCCGCGGTGAATAACGGTCCACCGGCGTCACCTGCAAACAGCCTCGCCGAGGCTCGTTCTCGACTCTTGGATCGCTCCTGAGGCAAATGCCCACGCCGACAATTCCATGCTAAGCTTTTTGGCATCTGGTGTGTGGGTGTTTGGTTGGTGAAACGGCAACAGGTACTGGTTCTTTATTTGGCGGATTCATCGCTGGATTCCACCGTTGTTGCCTGGTCCCTGTTTGACGGTACCGGCGCCACCCGACATATGGCGGGCGACAGCGATGTGCCGCCGTACCAGACAGGGCTCGAAGCGCTGATTGATGGCTGGCGCCTGATCCAGGCCTCACCCCTGCTTGATCATGTTAGTGGCAACGAATATCGCACGGGTTACCTCCGGTATGAATTCTTTTTCGAAAAAATGGTGAAGACTGATGGCTGATAACGCTGAGCTACTCAATTCGAAACAGATGGCATCCTTTGTGGCAAATGGCTACCTGATGATGGAAAGCGTGGTGCCGGATGACATTAACCAGAAGTTCTTGTCCGATATTGGCTACGTTGCGGATGACGAGATCCAGGATATTCGCACTTATTATGGCCAGGTCGTGTCGACCAGCAGCATCCCGGTGGTACCAGCGGGAACACCGCTGGCGCAAGCCTATCCGCGTGATGGCGCAATTACGGACGTGCTGGCGCTGCCCCGTGTGGCTGGCGCGCTCCGTAGCCTGGTTGGCGATGCGCCGGTGTTTGATCACCACTTCCTGCATGTCACGTTTCCCGAGAAATACCACGCCGGCACGGCGGCATCCCAGCACTACCACCAGGATTCGACCATTGATCCGCGCCAGGCTTTTGATGTCCAGGTCATGTACTTCCCGCATGAGGTTACTCGCGAGATGGGGGGAACCCGGTATCTGCCGGGTAGCCACCTGCGCATCGTGAGCGAGGCTGCCATTGGTCGTTACCAGAACTTTCGCGGGCAGCGACACGTCGTATGCCCGGCTGGATCACTGCTGTTCCTGCACATGGGCATCTGGCATGGTGGCGGTCTGAATCAGTCAGACCGTCTGCGTTATATGTTCAAGATCAGACTCTGTCCAAGTGCGCCGCAGCACAGGCTATGGGATATGAGCGATTTGCCCAATGACTATGCCGAGCAGCGGGCAATTTTCTGGACGGACCCAACGCGCGAGAAAGATGATGTCGCCTCAATACTGATGAAGCCAGCGCCCTGGATGGAAGCGGACACGGGACGACTCGAATTGATGAACAGAGTTCGGCTATGGCGCTACCTGTTGGACGACCCAACGTTTGATGTCGACTACTGGCTTACCCGGGTCGAAAACGACTATTCGCTTTCTGCATAGGAAAGCCGAACTGAGCGAACCAGCTTCGCCTCAATCTCCTCGTCAGTGAATGGCAGGTCAATCCAGCGGCTCCTGGAATAGAGTTGTGTCTGGTCGGCATAAAATGCTGAATCTGGCTCTGGTGACTGGGAGTAGGTCAGTACCGCTTTTGCGTCCGGCGTGCCGTCCTCATTCCAGGTTACCACCTGGATGTAGCTGTTCCCATGTGCAATTGGGCTGTAACCACCATTCGTTTCGTTCAATGATGCGGTGATCACGCTATAGACACCGGCACCACCCTGCCCGCCAGGAATGCCAATTTTTTCCCCGTTCCGTTCTGCGAACTGCACTTCACCCCACGGCGCAAATGGCGAAACGCCGGCATTGTGTAGTCGTTTCAGGGCAATCGCCAGGCCGTTCATCACGAGATCCTGCGTCGCCTGTCTGTTTGTATCAAGGCCTCGAGGTGTATGGACAGGGTCGTTGACATCAAAGGCGACTGTGAGGTGCTGTGGCAAGTAGTCGGCAATTGCAAACCAGAGTTCGTTGTAGATCTGCGCGCCCACACTATCGGTATTTTGCCGGCGATCCCAGTCGGCAAGGATCCCGCACGCGGCAGCGGTTTCCAGTACTTTTGAGGCAGCTTCACAGATCTCTAGTATCTCATCCAGGAATACTTCTGCACCGTAGTTCCGATGGCTGAACAGAATGTCCTGCACGGCTTCGGGGGTAATTTTTTCTCCGCGGCCTTGGATTTCACTAACGAAGGCGAGTCCGGCGCGAGTGCGAAGCGATCTTGCTGTTAACTCGTCTCCAATAATAGGTGAATAACCTTCAAGCCTGATGTCGGGATTGGTAAGCCAGTGTGAATCATTGCTATTGCTTACAAAAGTATCTGTGATGAGACTGGGTTGCTGCGATGGTGGCATAAGACCAGGTGCTGCTGCGGTCACATCTGTCTGCCAGTTACAGTCGGGATCAGAGCCATTGAGTATCACAACACGTCGTCGAAGCACACGATCTGGACCCGTTTTGCAGCGTTCTATCTGCTCTGCAGTGACATATGGAATCGCCGACATATCAGCGTAGAGTACATTGCCATCCCGATCTGCGGCCAGTGTGTTTACAAATGCCGCGCCCTGGTGCCGAGCGAGTGATTCCCTGATCTCTGAAACACTCCGGGCTCGATCGAGTTCATGATACTGATTACCGCTGCGGTAGTTTTCATAATTGACGTCACGGAGTACGTACACAAAGTTGTCGTCCCAGGGTGTGTCTGCCGACTGCACAACAGGCCCGAACCTTGTCAGGTAAACGACCCTTTCATGGGGCCCGGCAGGCGTATCAACCACAACTCGCTCAGTTGTAATCTTTTCTTCCTGACTACCAATCTTGTAGGTCATCTTGTCCCCGCCTAGTGTCAGCCGGAACAGCGTAAAGCGCAGCGCTGTTGATACGGTGTGTGTCCAGGCAATGTGCCTGGTAAACCCGATAGCAATTCGGGGCGTTGTAATCAGACCTGCACCCATTACATCGACGACGCCGGGTATGGTCATATGCGCGATGTGGAAACGGGAAGCGCCATGCCAGGGGTAATGAGGATTCCCCAGCAGGATTCCGCGCCCGGTTGCGGTTGCTGCCTGCCCAAAAGCCAAAGCGTTGCTACCATCTGCGGGTTCGGGGACAAAATCGGCAAGCGCTGCGAGTGGCGCTTGTTCGGTATGAGCAGGATCGGCGTTGGCAATTTGTGTCATAAATCGGCCAAGTCCGTATCTGATGCCGACGCCGATGGCGAGCCTGGCTGTATCGCCTTCATCTATTGGCTTGACCCATGCTGCATCTCGACAGGATTCTGGCAAGCTGGTTGCGTTCTCTGCCAAATACCGGTTGTAACCCTCCACGTAGCCGCGCAATAGCGTCCGATTCCCGGGAAGGCTCGCAGCCAATACCTCGTCCAGTGTTGCGTTTCGCAGCAGCGACTTGTAAAAGACATCGCTGTCCCGGTTTGCTCTGGTGTCATCAAGATAAAGACTTCTTTCCCCCCGGAAAGTGATAACTTCCTCTGCCAGAACGCAGATCGCGTCTGTCGCGATAGCGTAGGCAAGACCATAACCCGCACCAAAATAGTCATTAGCCTTGATGTGCGGTATGCCATATTCCGTCCAGCGTATCTGCACATCATCCTCCCAACGAGAAGGCAATGTTGCGCAGCTTGTGAGGCCAAGGGTCATGGTTGTCAGAATTGAGACAAGCAGGAGGTACTTCTGCAGATAAAACATCTTTTTCCCCTTTGGTGTCAGAGCAATGGCAACGGTAACAGCAAAGCGTGCAGTCGGAACAGTCCCACGTGCGCTGGCCAGGCTTTACCGATATTCTGCGTCAAACAGGATAACGAGGGCAGATTCGAATGAGACTCAGGAAAAAGCGGTACGCGGAACTCAGTGAGGAACAAAAAACAGTTTTTGACCGCATCAAGGCGGGTCGAAGCAATGTTGAGGACGGGCACATCGGCGGCCCGTTTGATGCATGGATACTGAATCCGGAGATGGGTAGTCGGATTGTTGGTCTGGGTGGTACTTTCCGCTTTCGCACGAAAACCGACCGTCGATACATCGAGCTTGCGATACTTGTTGTCGGCGCGCACTGGCAGGCACAGTTCGAATGGTTTGCCCATGAACCCATGGCGCTGGAAGCGGGGTTGCCGCCTGAGGTGATCCACGTGATCCGGCATGGTGGTGACGACAACTTTCCCGATAACGGCGATCGGGCTACCTACAGACTCTGCCGTGAATTGGTGGTGACCCATCGGGTAAGTGATGAGACTTACCAGTTGGCCAGTGACCTGTTTGGTGAGCAGGGTGTGTCCGAACTGGTTAATGTTTGTGGGTACTACACGATGGTATCGATGACGCTGAACACCTTTCAGGTGCCGTTGCCAGAAGGGGCCGAGTACCCTTTCCCGATTGATTAGCAGGCCTGTTGAAAATCGAGCGAATTGGGGCTATCGACTGACTTTATACCCGGCTTCCAGTTAGTATGTTGGCTGTCCTATGAGCGTGTGAGCCCAGGTATGAGTTCCGGTAAAAACCCAGGTGCAAACACTGGTAAAAACAGTGAGATAGTCGGCGCGGTTGCAGTGCGTGCTGCTGCGACTGTAATCCTGATCGACGACAGACCTGATCTTCAGGTCTTTATGATGAAGCGCAATGCCAATACGCAGTTTGCTGGTGGCATGTGGGTGTTTCCCGGTGGCTCGGTCGATGAAAGCGACAATGCTGACAATTACCAGCGTTACTGCACCCACCGCAGCGATGCGGCTGCAAGTTCACAACTCTCGGTCGCTCGCGGTGGTCTGGCCTATTATGTCGCGGCGATCAGGGAAGCATTTGAAGAAGCAGGGATTCTGCTTGCGCGCAGGCGAGAAGATGAATCCCCGCTGACGCTGCTTGAGGATAGTGTTCGGCAAAAGTTTGATGCCTACAGGGATCAGGTAAATGATGGCACTGCTGATTTTCTCAACGTTATCGATGGAGAAGGCCTAATTCTTGATGCAGGGCAGATTCATTACATTGCGCGCTGGATCACCCCACCGGGGCCACCACGCCGGTTTGATACCCGTTTTTTTGTCACCCGTATGCCGGCCTCGCAAAACCCTATTCACGATGACAGTGAACTCGTGAATTCTTCCTGGCATACGCCGGCCGATGTGATTGCCCGGGCAAAAGCCCGAGAGATGGGCATGCTGCCACCGACACTCCGAATGATAGAGTGTCTGGCCGAATATTCGTCAGCCGATGAAGTGATGGCCGCTGCTGCGCTTGACCCACCCTATGTCCGCGTACCCATGGGTGGGGCGATAAAAGAATCGATGGAAGGCGCGGGGGCTGGGCCTTCCAATGCAGAGCCGGGATGGGTGAAACTGAAGTGGCCGGGGTGATGAACTGCTTCTACTTCCCTGTAGAAGACAGTTCTGGGCCAACCTGGTGCTCTGATCCAAGACTGACAGGACCGGGAGTTAGTGAGTAGTTAGTAGAGCGCGAGTACGCTGCACGCGGTGCCAATGACGCTTTCTACCGATTCGTCGCTGTGTTCAAACACTTGCTTGTGGTCGTACTTGTGATGTGAGCTGCCGGTTTTGATGACAGCAAGCCACATATCCAACTGTTCAGCTGTATCGGCACCAAAGTTAATCAGGGCTCTTTTATAATGCTTGCGCAAGTTGGTTTCCTTGATATCGTCGATGACATCGAGCATCGCGTAAGCCTCGTCAGCTGCGTAGGTTGGCTGGTTACCGCTACACAACATGCGACTGGTGATCGCCCGGTTTGTTGCTGTCATGTCATCGTATGAAGCAATAACAAACTCGAGGAACAGATTTGCTCGTTCCGAGCTGAGCGACAGGTGCGTTTGAACGTGCGCAACGTTGTCTTCCCGGGATGACTCTTGCTCTGCGAGTCGGATATTCTGCATGAGTGAGAGATACGCCAGGTGATCCGGCATCGCCTCGGTTCTGTCATACTTCACCCGGTAGGCATCGCTTGGCAGCGCCTGTGCATCATTTGCCCTGCTGTGCTGAAACGCCAGCACGGCCAGTACCGCGGTTGTCCATTTGAGAATTTGTTTGGTATCCATGTCCTTGTTTCCCTTCCGATCCGTGAGGAACAAAGATAAGGGAATGTGAGAGAAGGCTCGGTGAAGCAGTTCACATTTGTGATGCCCTTTCGTCGGGAAAACCCTTCCGGTGTCGACGAACGGTCGGTTTGGGCCTTTAAAACGCATTTTCCCAAAAACGCTGTACCTTGAAGTTGTACCTTGAAGCTGAACCTTAAAGAGGTAAGGAGTGGAACACGTGTCAACCAGGCTGGTTTTGTTGCTGATGACGCTTTTTCTGGTGCAATGCCAGACGGTAAAGATGCCTGATCAATTACGGCTGAACGAAATACAGTTTATTGGCAGCCACAACAGTTACAAGGTGGCAATTGACGAGCTGGCAATGGCGCAGATCGCGCAGGATAACCCGGGCGCTGCCTTCTCTCTGGATTATGCCCATGTACCCATCGACCGGCAGTTGTCTCTGGGACTCCGCAACATCGAACTGGATGTGTTCTATGATCCCGAGGGTGGGCGATATGCGAGCCCAACCGCCGCAGCACTGCCTGGCGCTACACCGTTTGACCCGAATGGTGAAATGAAGCGGCCGGGCTTCAAGGTGTTGCATGTTCAGGACATTGACTTTCGAAGCCACTGTTATTCATTTGTTGGCTGTCTTGAGCAGGTACGTCACTGGTCCCAAGCGAACGGCGGCCACGTGCCAATTTTTGTACTGATTAATGCCAAAGATGGTGTCATCGACAGACCAGGCTTTACTGTGCCACTCGGATTTGATGGGGCTGCCTGGGATGCGCTTGATGCAGAGATCAGGCTTGTGCTGGCGGATCGTCTCATAACGCCAGACGATGTGCGTGGCACTTATCCCACGCTTCGGCAGGCTGTCCAGGCTGGCTGGCCATTGTTGGCTGAGGTGCGTGGCAAGGTGATTGTGGTGCTGGATGACAGCGCAGTCAAAAAGGCATCTTACCTGTCGGGTCACCCCTCCCTTATCGGTCGTGCCATGTTTGCCGATGTACCGGCAGACGAAAGCGCGGCTGCGATTATGGTGATGAATAATCCCGTGAAACAACAGGCAGAAATCGAGTTACTGGTGCGCCAGGGCTTTATAGTCAGGACGCGTGCTGACGCAGACACCCGGGAGGCGCGAGTCGGTGATTACGAACGCCTGCGTGCTGCGCTGGCAAGTGGTGCGCAAATGATCAGCACCGATTATTACCTGCCAGACAATCGTTTTGGGCAGTCATTCCATGTCCAATTGCCTGACGGCGACAAGGTACGCTGCAATCCAATATTGAATGTAGCGCCTTGCCGCGTTGAACCCTAGCGTCTATCAGGGTTCAGGCGGGCAAAGAGCCCACCCAGTCCCCGGACAACCCATCTGGGCTGGTGTTTGGCCCAGGTGACTGCTGCCTGGTTGGCAACACCCGGAATGCGTATAACTTCCCTGTTCATCAGAGCCTCATAGCCCTCTCGGGCAACTTCTGCAGCAGAAGACATGAGAAACGGCGGAACGTCCTGCGCGTCGAGTGCAAGCGCCATCTCTGTATTGGTCAGGCCAGGGCAAAGCGCTGTGATAGACACCCCGGTGCCGCGCAGTTCTTCCGAGATGGCTTCGGTCAGGGAAATCACAAATGCCTTACTGGCGGCATACAGGCCCATTGAGGGGACCGGCTGAAAGCCTGCGACTGATGCCACGTTGAGAATGCGGCCAGTGCCTTTTGCAATCATGCTACGCGCGAAGTGGTGGGACAACACTGTGAGGGCAGCGACGTTAAGCCCAATCAGGCCGTCTATCTCGTCAGAGGCAAGGTCGGCGAAGTTGCCACTATAGGCAATGCCCGCGTTGTTAACCAATATGTCGACGTTGACACCTAGCCCGGCAACTTCTGCGATGAGATGTTCGGCACCACCAGCGGTGGCAAGATCGCTCTTGATGATGTCTACGCTAACCAGGTCCCTGAGTTCACTCGCAAGCGCTTCAAGCTTATCTTCCCGTCGCGCGGTGATGACAAGGTCAAAATCATGAGCGGCAAACTCTCTTGCGAGCGCCTCGCCAATGCCGGCTGATGCGCCGGTAATCAGGGCAAGTCCCTTACTCATCGCTGCTGCTCTTTTTGTCTTTGCTGCCAGAGGCTGCTGCGCCGCTCATCATTCGCTGCAGCCATTGCTGGTAAGCAAGCATTGGTTGCATAGCCGTGGTGATGAGGTCGCCGTACTGGTTTGTGCTGGCGTCCGCCAGGTACTTTTCTGCGTTCTGAATCAGCTGATCCTGGATGCGCTCCACGTTTGGAAGCCCAATGAACTCGCGTAGTTCTTTTGGGGTCATGTCAATTTCCACGCTAATTTTCATCAAGGGGTTCCTCTTCGAGAGATAAAAAAGCCATCATCGCTTGCTTTCGGAAAAGAAAAAAGGGCGCGTTGCGCCCTTTGTCTTTATCTGCGAATCATAGAGGCGATGCTTGTCGATCGCCATCAGGTCGCGTTTGCTGCAACAGATCAGGCGGCAGTTTCCTTAAGCTCTTCGACGCCTTCCTTGATGTCTTCTACGTTCTCGGAGAAAGTGCCGCGGACAGCCTGGCCAGCTTCTGCGATAGCGGAGCGGAGTATGTTGGCCTGGGCTTCGCTTGAAGTCTTGAAGTTCTCCCAGACAGTTTCACCATATTCTCGCTGGAGTTCGACGAACGTGCTGACGTCCTGGACAGCCGGAAGTTTGCGAGTGAAGTCAGCATTTACTTCCAGATATTTGCGCATATCTTCCTGCTGTGCTTTCACGATTTCCGACATGGTCTGCATGTTGATTTCGAAAAGTGTGCGGCTGAGTTGGCTTTGTCGTTCGAAAAAGTTCATCTGATTATCCTTTGATTAGTTGTGAATATTTTTTGCCTGAAGCTTTGTCGAAAGCTATGCCTTCGAGTGCTGGCTTAACGTCTAGTTTAAAAAAGAGAGAGGGAGATCCCCGGCCCCGAAGAGGGAGACAGGACCGGGGATCTTGGTTGCAGCAAGCCGCTACCAGGGCTTGCCGAACACTCGGTTGCCGTTTGCGCTAGCTGGCTGGCGCGGCGGGCTTTTTAGCTTTTGCTTTCTTCGGTGCAGGTGTTACGTCTTCTGCCTGCTCTACTTTGAAAGCTGCTTTCAGTGCTTCAGAAGTTTCTGAAAAAGCGCTGCGAACAATTTCAGTCTGGGTTTCAACCGCTTCGCGGGTGTTGCTCCAGAGAGTCTCACCGTATTCACGCTGCAGAGTGAAAAAGTCTGTAACGCTCTTGATCTCCGGCAGACGCCCACCAAAAGAGCGATTTGTCTCGAAGTACTTCTCGATGTTCTCTTTCTGAAGTGTTGCCAGTTCCTTCAGCGTATTGGTGTTGATCTCATAGAGAGACTTGCCCAGTTCACTTTGTCGCTCAATCATGTTCATCACTTTGGTCCTCAGCAGGTTTTCTGCAGATGTTGCTGCAGGGTTATCAATGTTGCATTGCAGCATTATATGGTGCAGTGCAATAAAATCAACCCCTGATTCAGAAAATTTTTGTTTTTCAGGCGACTTTTGAGCTCATACCTGCCGTTTCTGCTTTTTCGGTCGCGGTTTTTACTGCTTGTTTTGGTTCCATCGCCTTGATGGGTGCCACATTGTTGCTCCTCTGCAGCAACTGCTTTAGCTCAAGGAATGCCGCGAGCATGTCGTCACGTAGCAAATCCGGGTCAGGCAGCGCCCTGGCGCAACCGGTAATGCCGATGTACATCGTATCGACGTAACTCTGCACTGTGATGTTGAGGCCAGCCCCATGCGCCGGGATAGACACAGGGTAGTGGGTTAACATCCGGGCCCGATTACAGAAAAGTGTCTGCCTGGGACCTGGGACGTTGGAAATGATGACGTTGACGGGCATCCGGACCCTATCAGCCAGATGATTTTGTTCAGCGCTTGCCGCAGCCGCTGTCATGAATGCAGGCAGCCCAGGCAATGACAGATCTGTATCAAGGCTGTCAGCCAGGTCAGCTGTGACTTCTTTGGCAATACGCGCAGATTCACCGATGGCGAGCAGCCTGAGTTTGGGGTCATCAAGGTGTGTCGAAAGGTTAACGCTCATCATCGTCACCTGGTTGCCCATGTCCTTGTTGCTGGCGCCACGCAGTGAAACGGGGCACCCGGCAATAAGGCCGGTGTCTGGCAGTTCATTGCGGCGTAAAAGGTAACGTCTAAGCCCACCTGAACAGACCGCCATGAATGCGTCGTTGATTGTACAGCCAAGTTGTTTACCCATTGCCTTGAGGTCAGCAAGTGGCAGTTCGCCAATGGCATAGCTGCGCCGTTTGACGATTGAGGCATTGAATCGTGTTTGGGGGGCAGTCTCTGTGAGCGCACCAAAATGCTTTGACGGGTCTGCGGCTCGTTGCATCATTCGACGCATGGTTTCCATGTTTGCAAACAGTCGGCTGGCACTGTTGAGCTGGTACTTCAGCAGGCTCTCAAAGCTTATTTGTAGCAGATTGCCCATATCATCATTGTCTGGGGTCGGCGACTGGGGCGCCGAAACTTCCCCCGGCTCGACAGAAGTGTCCATTAGGACCATGAGCGCTGTTTGTCCAGCCATGCCATCAATGGCGGCGTGATGAATGGCGTTGTAGAGGGCCACAGTGCCGTCTTCCAGGCCCGTGATCACGTAAATATTCCAGAGCGGCCGGCTGCGATCCATAGTTATCGCATGCAGTTCAGCAATCTTCTTCTCCAGCTGGACGGTTGTGCCTGGCGCCGACAGGGGTGCTTCGATCACATGGTTGTCGATGCAGAAATTCTTGTCCTCCACCCAGAATGGATGGTCAAAATTACCAGGAAGAGACTTGAGCTTGCGATGCATATACGGGATCAGGTGAGCACGTGCGGCAACGTACTGCTTCAGTTCAGTCACATATTCCTGTTCATCAACACCAAATGGCAATGCCAGGCGCTGTACGGAGGCGATGTGATTTGGCGTCAGGTCAGTCTCCGTGTAGAGGAAATTGGCATCTGTCGCGCCTAGTCTTTGCATTGTTCTATGTCTCCCTGATGTTGCCAGCAATCTTTTGGCTGGGCCGTGGGTT
Source organism: uncultured Pseudomonadales bacterium (assembly GCA_964351065.1). GTDB lineage: Bacteria > Pseudomonadota > Gammaproteobacteria > Pseudomonadales > Azotimanducaceae > JANQJA01. Next base: position 3,888 of record CAYGNA010000027.1, on the reverse strand, counting down.
ACCTGTCTCTAGCTGTTCTTAAATAAAGCAACAGGTGTGCCAGTATGTGATTTGTGCCAGCGATACAGTAAATACGGGGCGTTAAGGCCGAATAAGTTGCCTGTGAATACCTGGTAAAGGGAATCGAAGCATTTAATTGGTGCTGCCTGTTCCCTCTATGACCTCTGCCGGTGCACGGGCGCGCATTATAGTAGTGACATTAACTATGTCAATTCTTAAGTTTATGTAGGTTGTCTGGGAGGAAATTCAGGTACCGGCTTCTGCTTCTTTCCATATTTGTCCCTTTTTTATAGTTGCTTAAGGGGCGTTTGTTGGGTGAAACTCGATTGTTCAATGCAACATCAATAATAACGAGACCCTCCGGGAGACGCGTTTGTACGAAGAACTTGATGTGGTTGCGCATCGCGCAACCGCGCCGCCGTTGCTTAATGCCATTACGGAGCTGCCTCGAACGATGTTGGAGTTTCAGAGCCTGCTCGTCAGCCTGCCTGTCCTTGGCCGGCTCAAGCGGGGAGATGGTCACCCGGTACTCGTGTTGCCAGGGTTTCTGGCCGGAGACGCTTCGACTGCGGTGTTACGCCGATTTCTCTCAAAAATGAACTATCAGGCCGAGCCCTGGCAATTGGGGCGAAATACCGGGCGAGCAGAAATCATACAGTCAAAGCTGCTTGATCGGTTCGAGTCCCTGGCAAATGAGTTCTCTGAGAAGATTACTATTATTGGTCAGAGTCTGGGTGGGGTATACGCGCGTGAACTTGCCAGGATGTACCCGGACAGCGTACGACAGGTGATCACGCTTGGCAGCCCTTTTGGCACCATGGACAGCGGGACAACATTGCCGCTTGTAAGACGGCTCTTTGAACAGCAATCCGGCATGACCATCGAGGCCATGCGAGAGTTTATGCTGGCACTGGATCCGCACGTATCACCTCCAGTGCCTGTGACAGCCATTTACAGCAAGGGAGATGGCGTGGTGAACTGGCGCGTGTGCCGGGAGCATGAGGAAGACGCGCTGACACAGAACATTGAAATCTGCGGTAGTCATTGTGGCATGGGTTTTAACCCGGCCATCTATTACATTATCGCTGATCGGCTGGCGCAGCCTTCCGGCGACTGGCAGAAATTTGAATCTAAACTCGGACCGAGGCAATCCTGAAATGAGAGCGTTCAAGAAGTATCCCAACAGACGACTCTATGACATTGAGCTCAGCAAGTACGTCACGATTGAGGATATCAGGCAGATCATATTGCGCGGTGAGATGATTACTGTCGCAGATTCAAAGACCAGCAAAGATCTTACCCGTTCTGTATTGCTGCAGATTATCTCGGAGCAGGAAAGCGAAGGGCACGAACCCATTCTGACCAACAGGGTCCTGGAACAACTTATCCGATTCTATGGATCACCAGCCCAGAACATGATGAGCCGCTACATCGAGCAGAGCATTATGACGTTCCTCGAACACCAGGAACGTTATCGCCGCCGGCTGATGGATCTTAGCAACACGGAACCGCTGCAGGTGATGCGTAAGGCGCTTGAACAGAATATGGAGTTTTGGAATCGGCTGGCAACCTTTCCGGCTGAACGACCGGGAACCACAACGCGCTCGACTGCCACTGACGAAGATAAAAAAGACTGACCAACCCACGGGTTACAAGTC
>CAYGNA010000027.1:0-2220 GCA_964351065.1 uncultured Pseudomonadales bacterium | reverse complement strand
CAAAGCGTGCCAAAGCGCTCACAAAAAAAGCGCCGTAAGAGCGCGGAAAGTGGCAGACATCTTAAGGGGGAGTCATGACACAAGTCGGAGCGGCGCCAGCAGCAGGCGCTGAACACAAGCCATTGACGAAGTGGGTGCTCGCTTCCTATTCAGCACCTGCGACACCGCTTGCCCTGGTTGGGCTACCCATGGCAGTTTACCTGCCTGCCATCTATGCTGATTCCGACGGATTTGGCCTGACACTGGGGCTGGTCGGTCTCATTATCACCCTCTCTCGTTTCACGGACGTCATTACCGATCCGATCATCGGCTTCCTGTCTGACCGGATCCGCACGCGTTGGGGGCGGCGCAAACCGTTTATCCTGGTAGGGACACCCATATACGCCGCGGGTATCTGGCTGCTGTTTGTACCGCCGATTGAGTTCAACGTGGTCTCTCTTTTTGGCCTGGAATTCAACATTGGATACCCCTACCTGTTTTTTATGGTCGCGCTGGTTTACCTCGGTTCGACGATCAAGGATTTGCCTTATATGGCCTGGGGCGCTGAGCTGTCGCGCAACTACAACGAACGTACGCTTGTCACCAGCTGGCGCGAAGGATTTGGCGTAACCGGTTCGCTGATCTCGGCTTTCACGCCGGCAGTTATTCTTTTTCTGGGCTATACCAAACCCACGGACGCGGTCTGGTTTCTCTCGATGGCGATGTGCATCGTCATGCCAATCCTGGTGCTGAATGCCCTGACGGTGGTGCCTGAGTACCCGGTGAATGTGCCACGGCAGAAAGTACCACTAAAACAGAGCCTTAAAGTCGTGTTGAGCAACGGGCCCTATGTTCGCCTGCTTATTATCTTTGCGTTTTCCAGCCTCGGTTCAGCCATGACCAACAGCCTTTCATTCTTTTTTGTCAAACACGTGTTGCTGGCTGGCGACCTCTACGGGTTGTACCTGGCGCCCTATTTTGTATCCCAGATTGCGGCTATTCCGTTGTGGTTCATGCTCTCCCGCAAGGTTGGCAAGCACAAGGCGACCATGTGGGCGATTGGGTGGTATGCGTTTTGGTCGTGTTTTATACCTATCATCGCGATTACACCACAGCACTGGTACGACGCTTTTGAATTCAGTCGCATTCTCTCTTTCCTGCCCGCCAGCTCCCTCGCCGAGATGAATGCCCGGTTTGAAGATGTTCCTACCGGCAAGTTCCTGTTTTTTGTTGTCATTATGTGTCTTAAGGGATCAGCAATTGGTGCCTTGTCAGCACTGCCAGCGGCAATGGCCGCAGATGTGGTTGATGTTGATACCGCACAAACCGGAGAGCAGCGCGCCGGGGCCTATTTTTCGATCTGGTCGATGATTAGAAAAGGCGCTTATGCCCTGGGTATTACAGTGGGTACGACGTTGGCGGTGCTGTTTGGCTTCGATTCGCTGACGGACCCGCTTAACACCACCAATACCGAATTTTCACTGCTAATGCTGGCGTGCCTCTACTCGGTGGTGCCCGCATTATTCAAGTTTGTTGCGATGCCGCTCCTCTGGACCTATCCGCTTACGGAAGCCAGGCTAATCGAAATTCAGCGGGAAATTGTGGCCAAAAAACTGGTGGCGGCAAACACCTGACCATTTCCGGTCGCCGAAGGCTGTGATGTGGTGGCAATCGCCCGTTCAGGCGTGCGAGCGCCATTGATCCAGCAAGGTGGCCGCCTCACGGTAGCTGTTGATCACCATGTCGGCGTCGGCAAGATCGCTGTCGTTGACATAGGGGCTATTGATAGCGACGACGTCCATGCCGGCTGCTTTGGCTGCGAGAATGCCATTACGTGAGTCTTCAAACGCAACGCAGGCGTTGGCAGGAACCTGCAGTTTTTGTGCGCAAAGCAGGAAGATATCCGGTGCGGGCTTGCCTTGCCTTAGTGCCGGGTGATTGCCGCACACAGTAGCGTTAAACAGGTTGCCCCAGGGCTTGTTCGCCAGCTTGAGATCACACAGGTGCTGATGTGAACTTGTCGCCAGCCCAAAACTGATGCCGGCTGCAGATAGCTGCGTAATGAAATCGCCAGCGCCGTCAATTTCGGGACAGTTACGGAACAGCTCGACCAGGTGAACCTCCCGGCACGCGAGATATTCATCACTCGAGAGTGGCAGGTCAAACGCATCGATAACAATTTGTGCGCTTGTGTGGGAATCACCACCCATGCACTGCCGCTTCAATTCTGCCGTGTAGATC
>CAYGNA010000026.1:0-20745 GCA_964351065.1 uncultured Pseudomonadales bacterium | reverse complement strand
AAGAACTCGCTTCATAATTGCTCGATTGCCATACTTGGCCAGTTGAAAGATCCCTCCAGGCTCTCTGGAAACGTCAGATTCGTTTAGATCCCCTAAATGCACGGCTAGAATTTTTGACTTAGCTCTTCATCGGCACACAAGTGTGTGTCCAACCCCCCAAAATTCCCTCCCACTACCTTCAGTGGTAACCTCGGTTTTTTGCAAATAAAGGAACCGGTCATGGCACTACGCGTTATAGGGGCCGGCTTTGGCCGAACGGGCACGTTGTCGCTGAAGTTTGCGCTGGAGAAACTCGGCTTTGATGCCTGTTACCACATGATGGAACTGCGCAAGCATCCCGACCACAGGGATCTCTGGGCAAAAGCCCATCGGGGCGAGCCCGTTGATTGGGACGCTCTCTTTGATGGTTATCAGGCAAGCGTTGACTGGCCATCCTGCAATCTCTGGCGTGAACAACTGGCGCACTTTCCGGACGCAAAGGTGATCCTCTCTCTGCGCGATCCACAGAAGTGGTACGAGAGCGTCATGGCAACAATCTACAAGAGTTCAAGCGCGGGCCTCACCGCCGAGGATCCAGATCGTCAGGCTGGCGCAGCCTGGGCACATGAGATTATCTGGAACCGAGTGTTCAAGAACAGAATGGATGATCCGGATTACGTCATAAGTGTGTTTAACGAGCATAACGAGGCCGTTAAGGCGGAAGTGCCTGCAGACAAACTGCTCGTATTCGAAGCATCCCAGGGCTGGCTGCCGCTCTGCGAATTTTTGGAGGTCCCGGTTCCTGACGACGACTATCCCCGCGTAAATTCTACCGAAGAATTTACGTCAATCTGGCAGCAGCAAAACAAGTAGGGCCTGATGCCTCGCGTTCACCTGATCGAAGGACCTGTCGGTGCAGGCAAGTCGACCTATGCAATAGATTTGTCGGCCCGAATCAATGCACCCTGGATCTGCCTGGATGAATGGATCGCACGTCTGTTTCTGCCGGACCGCCCCGCCGCCGCCAGCGTTGACTGGTACCTGACGCGTAAAAAGAGATGTGAAGAACAGATATGGCGCACGGCGCTAGCTCTGCTTGCTGCGGGGACAAACGTGATTCTTGAGCTGGGGTTATTGACACGCGAGAAGCGCGAAGCGTTTTGCTCCCGCGCTGATGAAGCTGGCTACGAAGTATCCATTCACGTACTGGATGCGCCAGTTGACGTTCGTCGTGAGCGAGTCAGGCTGCGAAACTTTGAGCAGGGAGATACCTGGAGCGTGGAGATTACCGACGTAATGTTCGAGCGATCAAACAGCTGGTGGGAGCCACTGGCTGCTGAAGAATACAACGCCAGCCTGGTTATTGACATTGCGTCCGCACCACAACCCGACAGGCATTAGACCAGCACCCGAATTCGCGCGAAGCCAGGCAATCCATACCTGACAGATTTACTACGGCGAGAGCGCCTCAGCAAGCGCCCGTGCGAGATCATCCAGGTTGAAGGGCTTTTGTAGCGCCGCGGTAAAGCCGTAGTCTCGATAGCGCGACAGAACCTGATCTGCAGAATAGCCGCTTGCAACAATCACTGGCAGCGCAGGGTCCAGTTTGCGCAAACCGGCCAATGCCTCAATTCCTCCCATTGCGCCTGGGATCGTCAGGTCAAGGATGGCAGCAGATATGATCTCACCGGATTGTTTCGCGGCGCTAAACCGCGCCAACGCTTCCTCTCCGTTACTTGCCTGGACTACGTTTTGCCCCAGGTGCGTCAGCATTGCCACAGCTGTGTTACGCACAAGCTCCTGATCATCCATCAATAGAACAGTCCCTGCCGGCAGGAACGGTACAACAGAAGTAGCGTCGGACACCGACTCAATCGCCGCTCCCTGGACAGGCAGAAGGATGACAAAACGGGCACCCTGCGCTGAATTTTCGGCAACAATCTGCCCCTTGTGTGCACTGATGATGGAATAGGCAAGGGCTAGCCCAAGTCCGCTTCCATCATGCCTGGTGGTAAAATATGGATCGAAAATAAGAGGGAGAGCTTCCGCCGGAATACCTGGTCCGGTATCTGTCACTGCTATCCTGAGGAATGTTTGCGCATTTCCAGACAGCCCCCCCTCAAACGATTCGCTCGACACCTCGTCAATCTGAATCAGAATCTTCCCGCCTTCTGCCATCACCTGCCGCGCATTCAGCACTAGGTTCTGAATCACCCGCCCTATCTGCCCACTATCCAGGTCTATGCAGTATCCGGTTGAAACGGCTGTTTCAAACACGAGCTCAATATTGCTGCCATGAAGTGCAAACTCTGCTGACTCTTTGATCAGCGCGTTCACATCACTGGGCTGTTTTACAGGTGCGCCACCTCGGGAAAATGTCAGCAGTTGCTTGGTAAGGTCACCGGCGCGGGAGGTCGCTGATTTGGCAGTTTCCAGATACTTGCGCACAGCCTGGTCGGGTGGCAGCAGACTCAGGGCCAAATCGACATTGCCGAGTATGGTGCCCAACAGATTGTTAAAGTCATGTGCCAGGCCACCTGCCAACACACCCAGCGATGCCAGTTTTTCCGCCTTGACCTGCTCTCGCTGCCAGCGATACCTGGCCTCATAATCTTGCCGCCGTTGTAGAATCACCTCGGCGATGGACGTACATGTGTTCAACAATGCCTGGTGAAATGCTTCTGGACCCCGCTCTGTAAAACTGGAGATCGCAAAAGAACCTATTGCCTCACCAGACTCGTTGCGAATAGGCAAAGACCAGCACGCGCGAATGTCCAACTGACTGGCCAGATCCCGCCTTGTTTCCCACCGCGCATCCTGGCTGGTGTCACAGACGTACATGGGTTCATTATGAAAAACGGCATTACCGCATGATCCTTCACCGAGCTTGAGCCCATTAAAGGCCAGAACGGCGGTTTCACTCAGGCTGGGGCCAGCCTCAACATAAAGGCCATCCAGTTCACGCTGGAATAGCATGACAGTCGCAACACTTTGGGGAGTCACCGATTCTGCCAGTCGACAAAGCTGGTCCAGTAGTCCAACCGTGTCTTCGCTGACGACAGCAGCTTGCAGAATTGCACTTTGAACACTCAGCACTTTTTCAAGATCAACCGAAGACAGCCCGTGTTCAGTAATTTCAGGATTCTTGAATCTTACGCGCTCAGTCACTGACGATTACTCCCAGAATTCCATAAGGCCACTGTTTGGAGGTGTAGCCTTGAAGGTGTAGCCTTGAAGCTGTTACCGAGGATTGACCAGGGTTGGTAAATAATACGCTGCCAATACTGACACATTATTTCCGGAATACGAACTGGAGAGGCCATCAATGATGGGCCGCTCACCAGGGAAGCAAATCACCTTTCCAGTCGTAGAAGCCGCCACTATCGGCAGGCGCCAGGCGCGCTATTACGGCAAGCAGGCGATCGGCGGTTTGAGAGGGCGAAACCGTGGCAGGTGCACCACGGCGCCGCGTAAATGGTGCAGAGAGAGTTGATACGGTTGTTCCAGGGTGCAGGGCAACCACCACAGCCTGGTGGTTAACACGCCCCAGTTCAATGGCTGCATTCTTGACCAGCATATTGAGGGCGGCCTTGCTGGCCCGATAGCCATACCAGCCGCCAGCGCGATTATCGCCAATGCTCCCCACTCTGGCGCTCAACATGGCAAACGTGCTCTGCTGGTGACGCTTGAGAAGTTTTGAAAAGTGCTTGAGTATCAAGGCCGGTACTATCACGTTTCGCTGCAGCGTCACTGCCAGCGCTTCTGCATCAATTTGCCGTAGCGACTTCTCGGGCATCACTTTGTTGCCATGCAAAAACCCCGTGCAACTGATAATCAGATCAAACGGCAACGCCAGTTCGCCAGCAACCTTCGCCAGGCTCTCGTTGGAATAATCAGTCGTCAATCCGATGCCGGGCTGACTGCTGATTCGTGTCACACTGGCCCGCGCTTCAAGCCGACTGGCAAGCGCAGTGCCAATTGCGCCGCCAGCGCCAATCACCAGGGCTCGGAAATTTTCGTTTGGCATCTTCATACGTCACAGTAAACAGGCTGAATGTACGTGAGCACTGGGCTTGCGGATCGGGGCTTGCCGATCGGGATTTCTGTCCGGTCTTGCTAACGGGGCTTGTGAATCGAGAGTACTTACAGCAAGCAATGATCTGCACCGTGGCACAACCGTATCAACTGTTGATGAAAAAACACTACCAGGAAATACGGCTAATACTGGGCGATCAGCTGAATCACGCCCATCCCTGGTTTAATGAAGTCAGTGGAAGCACGTTGTATGTGCTGGCGGAACTTCGCCAGGAAACCGATTACGCCCCTCACCATATCCAGAAAGTCTGTGCCTTCTTCCTGGCAATGCAGGGTTTTGCAGCGTCATTGGAGCGTGGGGGGCACCAGGTACTGCACCTCACGCTGGATGACACCAAAGAGTTTTCCAACCTGCCCAGCCTGCTTGATCACCTGGTCCGAACCTATGGCGCTGGCAAGGTCTCCTATATTTATCCAGACGAATACCGCCTCAGACTCCAATTGACACAATGGGCCGACAGAACCATCACGTCCGTCAACTGTGTCGACGCTGCGCACTTTCTAATACCCGATTCAGCAATTCCTGCCTACTTCGCAGCCGCTAAAAATCACGTGATGGAGAACTTTTACCGGCGCGTACGCAAGCACACCGGCATCCTGATGGACGGCAACAAGCCGCTCGGCGGTCGCTGGAACTTCGATACAGAGAACAGAAAGAAGCTACCCGCCAACACCCGGATTCCAGACCCCCTGCTGTTCGCGAATCCTGCGGGTGATGTAATTGACCGACTGACACGTCACGAGGTTCGCACCATAGGCACCTGCACAAACGCTGAGGTGAACTGGCCAATCGACAGGGCCCAGTCGCTTGCGCTGCTGGAGCACTTTGTGCTGGTCTGCCTGCCACAGTTTGGCTGCTACCAGGACGCCATGACCAGCCGGGGCTGGTCACTGTTCCACTCCCGATTGTCATTTAGCCTGAATACAAAACTGCTAAGCCCCATGGAAGTTGTCAACGCTGCCACAACGGCTTTTGAAGCTCACCCGGACAAAATTTCGCTTGCGCAGGTTGAAGGTTTTGTACGTCAGATTATTGGTTGGCGGGAGTTTATGCGCGGCATCTACTGGACCTATATGCCTGATTATGAGTCCAGCAACCTGCTTAATCACACTTCAAGCCTGCCAGCATTTTACTGGAGTGGAGTGACCAACATGGCATGCATGGCGCACGCCATAAATCAGTCGTTAGAACACAGCTATGCACACCACATCCAGCGCCTGATGGTGACCGGCAACTTCGCCCTGCTGTTTGGTGTAAATCCTGATGAAGTAGACGAGTGGTATCTCGGGATTTACGCAGACGCTATCCAGTGGGTCGAAATCACCAACACGCGCGGCATGAGCCAGTTCGCAGATGGCGGCATTGTTGCATCCAAACCGTACATTGCTTCTGGCAAATACATCCAGCGGATGAGTGACTACTGCAAGGATTGCACCTTTGATGTCTCGCGCCGAAGTGGCGCTGGCGCATGCCCGTTCAACGTATTCTACTGGCACTTCCTTGATCGCCATCGTCTGCGCTTCAAAAACCATCATCGAATGCGAATGATGTACGCCAATCTCGAGCGGATTCCTGCGGCAGAAATCAGGCAGATTCACGAGACCGCGGAGCAGTATAGGGACCGCATTCACCAACTCTAGAATGCGCACCATATAAGCGCTCCACAATCGTGCGCGCACACAAAAATCCTCCTACTACATTGTTTTATAAAGAATATATTATCCTTCTAACGACTATAAAACGCACGCGAATGGTGCGCGCACGCCATTCGTCGCGACTTTTTAAACAAGGCCCGAGATCCAGTAACCGGACGCCCACGTAGTACAGGTTGCCCCAGGCTCGGCCCCTTTCGAACTGATTGTCAAAACGCGACATTACAGTCCGCAGATCTATCCCAGCGCCCCGATTAGGTGCTGATTCTCATACCCAAACATCCATTTTTTGGCGTTTCAGCAGGTTGGTACGGTAGTTGCACTGCTCAGTCGCGAGCAACCCAAAGCGACTCTTGAAGGCTGACAATCATGTTAAAACCGATACGATGGAATACAGTGATCATGTTTGCTGTAGTGATTTTCATCTCCCTGCCTGCAGCGGCAAACCGGGCTCTGCTGGAGGCCGTCAAGCGCGCCGAAGCCACGTCAGGCAAAACCTCAACTGAACTTTACTTTGCCCTGCGAGACCTCGGCCGCGATCAGCTTGAACACGCAGATCACGCTGCTGCGCTCGATACATTTCGCCGTATGCAGCACCTGGTACACCGTACCTCGGGGGTCTATTCCCCTTTGCAGAAAGAGAGCGTCATCTCAATCATCGATGCCTATCGGGGATTGGGTGACATTCCCCAGATCGAGACACAACAACATTTTCTGTTTGACGTGGCCCAGCGGGCCTACACCACCAATGCCCCGCAAATGCATGAAGCCCGTATCCGGCTGGCTAACTGGTATCGTCTATCTGCACGCCATGGCAAGGCCCTGGATCTATACGGCCAGGTACTTGATAACATCGAGCCCACTGACGGGAATGTAGGCCTGGTCGTTGAATTGCTGCGTGCCGAGGCCCTGTCACTGCACGTATCAGGGCGTTGCTGCGCCTCGCGCAGCCTGAAGCGAGCGAAAGAAATTGTAGAAAACCATCCTGATTTTGATCTGCAGGAACGACGCCGCATTGCGCTCGATCAGGCTGATGCGCTTCTGCTGGAACGACGCACTGGTGACGCCAAATATGCTTACGCGACAATCCTCAGCAACGACATTGCCGTCAGTGCAAGCTGGCTGGGTATGCGTCGTTCAAACGATGTCGTCATGGCAATTCGCAAGATAACCATGCCATTCAACCCAAGCGCTGAAGTGCGAACCATGCCGAGACAGGCTGGTGGCTGGCAGTTCAGCAGCAGCACGGAAGCGCCCCTGCCTTCTGCAATTGGACAACCCGTGCCAATATGTTCCTCGACCGTCAAGGACGCATTGGTTGGCACTAACCGGGAACAGCTCGCCAGTCTCTACCTGGACATAGACATTAGCCTGGACGCCGCGGGCCGCCCGCGAGAAATATCCCTCGAAGGCAACGCGCCGATACGACTGAATCGCTACCTGCGGGCAGTGCTGCAGGAATCAACCTATCGGCCAGAAGTGACTGGTAACGGTTTCAGCGAACGGTCCAACGTCTCATTCCGACAGACCTTTGCTGCAGACAGCCAGGGTCAACCCACATCCAGCCTCGCCAGTTGGAATCAGGTACTGACTCGACAGGCGTGTGAGCGGTATGATCTTGGCATTGATACAAATCTCGCACTCGCATCCGACTGACCGACAACCAAAAAAACAAACTGCCAGTGTGAGCATGCAATATAAGAAACAAACGTGAGTACCCAGCATGAGCGCCCGGGAATGTGACGAACCAATCTGTGCCGGCGGCACCAGCACCGCCATCACCCAGGTCATAACACCCAGAGAGAAAGACCTGGGTGAATTTTCTGTGCGGCGTGTGCTACCCGCTGCTGCACAGCAACGAATTGGCCCGTTTATTTTTTTCGATCACATGGGACCTGCTGAATTTCCACCGGGCGGTGGCATCAATGTGCGACCACATCCACACATTGGCCTCTCGACACTCACTTATCTGTTCGAAGGATCAATCCTGCATCGTGACAGCCTTGGGTATCTGCAGCCTATCGAACCCGGCGCAGTAAACTGGATGACTGCCGGGAGCGGCGTTGTGCACTCAGAACGCACACCGGAGGATTTGAAGATTAACGGCTACCGGTTGCATGGTATTCAGTCATGGATCGCCTTGCCTGATGGCCAGGAGGAAGTCGATCCCTCGTTTGATCACCACCCTGCGAGCAGCCTGCCAGTATTTACAACCGAAGGCGTGAACATGACGCTCATCGCCGGTAGTGCCTATGGTCAAACGTCACCGGTGAAGACCTACTCAAAACTCTTCTACCTGTACGCAGATGCACCTGCCGAATCGAGCATTGTGTTGCCCGTTGAATACGAAGAGCGCGCTGTCTATGTTGTCACCGGCACTATAGAAATTGATGGCGAGCAGTTTGACGCCGGTCAGATGGTTGTATTGGCGCCAGCCACTGTGCCCAGCGTGCGCGCCATTGATGCAAGTACACTGATGTTGTTGGGCGGTGAAGCGCTTGGCAGCGATAGAATCGTCTGGTGGAACTTCTCTGCCAGTTCCCGCGAACGCCTGGAGCAGGCAAAGCGCGACTGGCGCGAACAACGCTTTGCGCCAATTGAAGGCGAGAGCGAGTTTATCCCACTACCTGACTGATCAGGGCGGATGCCAGGCACCCGCCGCTTCTACCTCCTGCGCTGGCGCCAGATCCTCTCGAATCGAACGAGTGGCAAGCCTGGCAAGAGGGATACCCAGTACCGTGTAGAAAATCGCAAAGGCGAGCCCTGTCATCAGGCCTATCTGGGTGTCATTCAGCCCAAGATCGTTTTTGATAGGTTCTGCCAAAATGGTAACAAACTGGCGATCCAGGAAATTGAAAACGTACACCACGACAAGCATGGCAAGCACGTAGTTGCGGTAACGGGGAATGAGAGCCGGGCATCTGGTACTGTTGCAGTTGGCCCGGAGCCAGCATCGATGTTTGTAGCCACGAGATTCCCCTTTCAAAGAAAGCGGAAAAGATACCGGTTCACCCAATCAGGCCTATTCGAATAATTCAAACAAACCGGTCGGGTAAGCCGATCTCAAGCAGGTGCATCATTTTTCTCAGTAACGATGCCGCCACACAGTGGAAAAACTCAATCCACTGCATCCGGTAAGGCACCTCGTCGGTCAGCAAGCGTCTGCAGGTTCGCGTTGTGTTCATCACGACTAATGCGGTAAGTCGAGACGATATACAGTGCAATCAGGTTCAAGCCACAGTAGAGCGGCAGGAAAAAAGTCGCCAGGTCCAGGCGAATTTCCCGGGTCACCTGGCTCACATCGGTGATACCGTCGAGTCCGACCAGGGAGACGATTGTACCGGCACCCACAATACCACCGGCAGAAATAGCCTTGCCGGCAAAACCGCGCGCTGCATAGAACAACCCCTCAGATCGCCGGGCTGTCGCTATCTCACTGTCCTCCACCACGTCAGCCATCATGGAATCAAGCAGGACGCCTCCGATAATGCTGCAGATCACCTCAGCAACAATGAAGAGGCTGTACAGGTACAAGGACGCCCAACTGCCAAGTTCAGGCCACAAACCCATGAGCGAGAAGACATAGGGCAAGGGGTAAAGCGCGATATTGACCAGAATAGCGCTGATCGCAGCCCCTTTCTTGCCAAACAACCCACCAAGATAGGGCGTCAGCCAGTAGGCGATAAATGGAGAGACCATCACGCAGACGCCGGTAAACGCTATCTGCGGTCCGGTAAAGGCAAAAAAATAGGTTGTGTTGTAGAGGTACAGTGCTGTGCCCAGACCACCGGCAATGCCTACTGTCAGGCCATAAAAGAACAGCGCTGCAAAATTCCGATTTTTGACCGACTGAAAAATCTGCCGTATCTCTTTGGAGATTTCGCGGAACACAAACGGTTCTGTCGGTCGCGGTAGCGCGGCGGCAACTTTTTGCGTACCCAGCGCAGAACCAATAATTGCCACGGCGATGGCGACCGCCCCAACCGTGCCGTAAATCGAATAGCCCGTCTGGGATGCAACGCCATAGGCCCCAACCCAGAACATAAAGTTGACAGTGTGAATACCATTGCCGCCATACCAGCCAAACGCATAGCGCAGTGACAACCATTTGTTGCGCCTGTCATAGTCTGATTCAAGATCGGGCAGCAGCGCCGTGGACGGCACTTCAAACAGTGTCGTACCAGTCCGAATCAACACCGCCATCAGCAGCAGGTACAGAAAAGTATTGCTGTCGTTCAGTTCCATGAACGGGTTAAACAGCCAGTAAAAGGTGATCGGCAGCACAAAAAAGGACGCATACATAAACGGGTGGCGTCGCCCCAGCGGACTACTGGTCTTGTCTGACCAGTGCCCAAGCAACAGGTCAGACACAGCATCCCAGATCATGGCAATAGCGAGTGCCCAGGCGGCGAGGTAGCCTGGCACACCAAGGACCTGGTTGGCATAGATCAGCAGCAGATAGCTAAATGCATTGTTCTTGATGCCATAGGCCAGCGAGGCTGACCCGTAGAACCAGAAGATTGGCTTTCTTTCCAGCGCGACTGTACTGATGAGCGTTCCCCCTTTTGTTTCTAAGTGAACAATACTAATAGATCACGTCGCTATCAGATCACGACGTGCCAGGTATCACGAGCCAAATCTGTATCTCAACTTCACAACAAACAGATCTGCTATCGGATTTTCCCACCCTTCCCGGAACACATCGGCAAAATCGAGGCTGCGCAGGGCACGTCCCTCGTCAGCAACCCGGGTATAGACGACAAAGAGATCAGACAGTGGCGCAATCTCCCAGCGATAACGCACCTGGAAAGTCATCAGCGACAACGCAAAACTGTCGGACGGTCCTGCCGGCTTCCCCACTTTGGCAAGATCACCCGGCAAAAGGGGGACTTCATAGAATTCTGCTTCTCGTGCCTGTATGCCAACCCACTGCAGCGACGCCCTGATCTGCTGTCGCGCAGTCAGGAAGTAGTCCAGCGTCAGTCCAGGGTTCCATTGTTCAGAATCAAAGGTCGTGAAGTTTCGATCCTCCTGATGCAGCAACCAGCCCTTGCGGTTGGTGTAGTCTACGAAGGCGTTCAACGTGAACTGATCGCTGGGGTTCCATGTAAGTTCAACGCCACCCCCATGATGATCACCACCAAGGTTCTCCTCTCCCCAATACGCCCAGAAACCGTAGGTGACCTTACCGGTCGACGCTGAATTCCAGCCCAGGTCCACAGACCATCTTTCCTCTGTCCGGTAAAGCCCGTTACCAAAGCTGTTGAGGTCATCATAAGCACCCGCTGAAAAATTCACCCGGCCGTTGATTGATGACAAATCGTTAAATACCAGCTTGTCCGACATAACAACGCCACCACCGGTGAAATAGCCATCACCGTTTTTCTGCAGGAAACCGCGTAGATCAAACTGATTGTCACGCGCCCATCCCAGATCAGATGTTGTTCGAATATGAGAAGACCTTACGCGCACACTGTCGTTGCGCTGCAAAAAACCAAGATCATTAATGTCAACGTGTTCGTCAAAATACTCGATACCAAATCGTTGTGAGACACCTTGCCGCACCTGATATTCGACATCAAAGAACCCGCCATAACCCCGTTCTTTACCAGTGATATCCGAGCTAAACACCTGGGTGTCTATTTTCCACTTGCCGTTTGCTGTGAGGTAATGGGCGTCAACACCCTGCGCCAGCGCATCCCCGTCAGCATGCAAAACGGCGGTAGAAAGAATTCCAAGGGCACGATAGGCACCGCCAACCGAGTCTTCATAAAACAGCCGGGCCACCGCATAGTCACTGCCCGTTTGCTCGATAAGCACGGGGGTACCACCCAGCGAACCTTGCAGCACAATGTCATCTTCGGCAGCGGCGATAGCGCCATAACGGAACCGGCCAACCTGGCCGGTTACTTTCAGCGCGCCAAACAGATCAACCGGTTGAATCTCCTCTCTCTCAGGCAGGGTAACACCGGCTGGCAGATTGACCTCCCGGGGGCGACCACCAATCCGTCGCGTGTTCAGCATTGTTGTTGGCGCGCCCCTGTTACCAATACCGCCACTTCGCGTATCAGCGCGGGGGGAAGCAACAAAAACCTCCTGACCCTCGAGAAAGTACAGCCTCTTCTCGGGAAAAAAAGCTTCGGTTGCCGTGAGGTTAATCACAACATCGTCCGATTCAACGTTACCAAAGTCAGGGTTAACGGTACCGGATACCTGAAAATTGGTGGACGGTCGCCAGAAAAAATCAGCGCCAACCTTAATGCGCGACTCGTCTTCAATGAGATCACTTGCCACCGAGGCAAACGGAAAAACACTGTACTGCTGTTTCGGGTTTACGCCGGAGAGTTCGAGCGACTGCAAGACAGACATGAATTTGGGAACGGTACTCGGCAAACCCGGCCACCCCCAGCGTTCATCGGTGTAGGCAACCTTACGCGACATATAGAGACCAATTCTTCGTGTCTCGCCTGCCGTTGGCATGGACACTGTACCCCAGGGAATGAACATTTCCGCTGACCAGCCCGTCGCCGTCTCGGTAGTTGCGCCTCGCCAGGCGCCATCCCAATCGCTCGTGAACTGTCGCTCTGGCAATACGGTGCCATCCATGAGGGCGTCACCCAACGCGACTCCAAACCAGTAGCCATAACGGCCTTCCCCGGAGGTATCGAGCGTGAGATTGATACTGTCACGATTAATGGATCGCGCGTCCCGACCGGACAACCGCTTAATTAGCGTCTCCGGTGGTTGCTCCATGGTGATGCCTACATACAACCCGTCAACGCCATAAACAAGCTGCACCTGCGTTGCATGTGTAACCGGTGCCAGTGTATCCGGTTCGGTGACCACAAATTCATCATAGGCAGGCAGGCGTTGCCAGACATCTTCTGACAATTCGCCGTCGACACGGATTCTCTCGCCGGGCTCCAATTGCTGCAACCGGATGGTTTCGCCATCGCCAAGATCGACCAGTAGCGGCGCGGCACTGACACCGGCTGCGGACAACACAAAGGCCACGACCATGGCCAGGGCGTTTCGCATGACTCCCTCTTATTATTCTGCTCCCCCAATAGAGATTGTTTATAGCTGGAATAGGGTCATCAAAACAAGAGCGCCCGCGAGTTTTGAGGTCGCGGGCGCAGGAAATACAAATTCCAAAGCGATTTGTCAGGCGAAATCGCCAACCAACGATGCACGAATGTTGTCAGGCACAGACACAGTATCTGCCGGGAAAGCGGTGAGATCGACCCCCGCTGTCAGCAATGCACCTGCTTTGGCTGCCTTGACCTGGTCAGCACTGAACTGATAACGCATAAAGTGTACGGCCGAGGTTTTGTCTTCGGTATCACGGTCCATATCCTCGTCAGCAATGGGATAGACCTTGCCGGTGTCACCAAACTGCAGCCAGATAACATCTTCAATTCCAACCAGTTCAGTCAGGCGCCGCCGCCTTTCTTCCACATCGTTGTACTGGATCAGCAGGGTACATTTGAGGTTATCGCCATCTGGAATCAGCGGGTTGTAAGCGTCCAGTTCGTCCTGGATACCCGTCGCCTCGAAGACGCGTTCAACACGCAGCATTTCCTGAATCTGGTATCGAATGGTCAGGGTGTCTTCAAAGATCAGCAGCAGGTGTGTGCCGATGATCAATTTTCGGTCTTTCTTGTGTTGCAGCACCTGGGCACGAAACTCAGGGCGCTCGCGCGAATAATCTTCCAGGGACCAGAGGTCCTCACGCTTCAAAGTCATTGTTGCCTCCATTACTGTCACATGAGCTGTCACATGAGCTGTCACATGAGCTGTCAGATACCATAGGCCTTGCGGAGCAGCGTAATCGGGTGATCCGCCTTGTCTACCTTGGTCGACAGGTGAACAATTTGTGTCGCCGCCATAGGGCAGTCACTGGAAAAGTGGTCGGGCTCTTTCTCATCTACCTGCCGCACCACCGGCCGCGCAATCTTCTTCGAGTACTCTCGGGACTCTTTCTTCACCGCGTAGGTACCGTCGTGCCCCGAACAGCGCTCGATGGCGTGCACAGTTGTATCAGGTACCAGGTTCAGCACATCGCGGGTTTTCAATCCCACGTTCTGTACCCGCGTATGGCAGGCGACCTGATAGCTGACATCACCCAGTGAGTGTTTGAACTCGGTATTGAGTTCGCCTTCCCGGTGACGCAGGAACAGGTACTCAAACGGATCAAAAAAGGCCGCCTTTACCTTCTGTACATCCGCATCGTCAGGATACATCAGCGGTAGTTCCTGCTTGAACATAAGCACGCAGGAAGGAATTGGCGCGACAATGTCATAGCCTTCATCAACCAGCTTCGCAAGCTGCGGGATGTTCTTTTCTTTAAGTTCGTTAACCGTGTCGAGGTCACCCAGTTCCAGCTTTGGCATGCCACAGCAGGATTCTTTTGGCACCAGGTCAATCTGGATGCCGCTGTGCTCAAACACGCGGACAAAATCTTCGCCAATATCCGGCGTTGCCACATTGCAGTAACAGGTGGAAAAAAACGCTACTTTGCCGGTGGTCCTGCCTGCCGCTTTCGGGGCGGTAACACCACCACTCTTGAACTGCTTGCGCAGTGTCTTCGAATGGTACTTTGGTAATGGGGCCTCGTGGTGAACACCAAGCGTCGCTTCCAGCGCATTTCGAAACAGGCTGTTGTTGTTCAGGGCATTAACCGTGACATCAACCAGCGGAATGGTGGCCAGTTTACCCACCAGGTCCGTATTGGTCAGCGTGTTGTCACGAAAGGAAGCACCGCTTTTCTTGTAGCGCTGGGCTTTGGCCTGCAGCATTAAATGGGGAAAGTCCACATTCCACTCATGGGGTGGCACGTACGGACATTTTGTCATGTAGCAGAGGTCGCACAGATAACACTCGTCGACCACTTTGTAATAATCCGCTTTGTCGACCCCGTCGACTTCCATCGTTGCCGATTCGTCGACGAGATCGAACAAAGCCGGGAAGGACTGGCAAAGAGAGACACAACGGCGGCAGCCATGGCAGATATCATACACCCGCTCGAGTTCGTCGAAGAGCTTGTCTTCGTCCCAGTATTCCGACTCCTGCCACTTGACGGGATGCCGGGTGGGCGCCTCAAGGCTACCTTCTCTGCGTTCGCTCATTGCCTTATCCTTTTTCTAATGCCTTGCTGTAACCGAAATTAACCTTCCAGGCCGTCCAATGCTTTCTGGAAACGGTTGGCGTGGCTGCGCTCGGCTTTTGCCAGCGTTTCGAACCAGTCGGCAATTTCATCAAAGCCTTCATCACGAGCTGCTGAAGCCATACCGGGGTACATATCGGTGTACTCGTGGGTTTCACCAGCAATGGCTGCTTTCAGGTTGTCGCTAGTCTGGCCAATTGGCAGGCCGGTCGCAGGATCGCCAACAGCTTCGAGGTACTCGAGGTGGCCGTGAGCATGCCCGGTTTCGCCTTCTGCAGTTGAGCGAAACACTGCCGATACATCGTTGTAGCCTTCGACATCAGCCTTGGCTGCAAAGTAAAGGTAGCGACGGTTGGCCTGGGATTCGCCAGCAAAAGCGTCTTTCAGGTTTTGTTCAGTTTTTGAACCTTTCAATGACATAGCACTATCTCCTTGGTTAGGTACCTTATTAAGGCGAGGGTAATGTAGAGACTCTCCCTGCATAGATCCAATGAATCTTTTCGTTCGCGTTGATAGGGAAAACCGATTGTCGCACGACACCCACGAATCTTGCCCTGACATACGTCATGGGGAGACTCACAGATTCGTTGGCTGGCACCGAAGGAATGCGCCATAGAGGCCACTATTGGGCTAACTGGGGGCTAACAAGCAGTGCAATAGCCTCGCGCAGGCAGGTGCGCACGGGTGGCGTTGGACGCTAGTTCAGCGCCTGCTTGGCCGCCTGGAACAACTCGTCAATCTGCTTCCAGATCACACCGCCTTCGCCGTTGCCCACAACCTTGCCGTTAAGTTGTCCGACGGGCCAGGCCTCATTGCCAGCACTGGTCACCATAATCTCATCAGCTTCACCAAGCTCTGCAACGGGAATTGGCCTTTCTTCCACTTCTATCCCGCCCTGGCGAGCCAACTCGATGACAAAGTCCCGCGTAATCCCATGTAGCAGCACGTTACTTTTAGGTGGCGTCACCAGCACACCATCACGCACGATAAACACATTGGCAGATGTAGCCTCGCTCACAAAGCCGTCCCGGAACAGGATTGCGTCATCTGCGCCCTGGGTGATGGCCTCGTTTTTCAGCATGCCGGCAGCAATCAGGCTGACAGTCTTGATATGCCCCCTGGACCAGCGAAAGTCCTCGAGCGTAACCACCTTATAGGGTTTGATCACCTTGCGCTCAAGGTTCGGTGCCTCGTAAACCATCATCAGCACGGTCGGATTGGGATTCTCGGGATACTCAAACCGACGCACAGGAATGGTGCCACGGGTCACCTGGACGTAAACATAGGCAGTCCCAAGCTCGCTACGCGCTATTCCCTCTGCGATCAGCTGCGTCCAGGTCACGCTGTCATGAGGATTGGGCAGGCTAATCTCAGACAGGCTGCCAGCCAGGCGATCCAGATGGCGATCCAGGGTAAAAGGCTTACCCTGATACACGGGCACCACCTCATAAACACCGTCACCAAACAGAAATCCCCGATCAAGCACGGAAACCTGGGCATCTTCAGGGCGTTGCCAGACGCCGTTCAGGTAGGCTACTGCAGGCATAGTTTATCTCTCGACAGAAAACGCCAATGATAGTCCAGCAGGCCACAGCTGGGCTATCAGTGGTGTCGACAAAAGTGTACTTAAAGATTCCAGGCCAGGCCTGAATTGATCGCAGGCGTTGCTGCGCTTGCTATTTCGCCCGCTTTTTCATGGGGGACTGTTTGGGCTTGACGCCGGAAACGCCGGTATTGATGTGGTCAATCTTGCCACCCTTCTTCAGGAAGGCCTCAACATCTTCTTCGAGTCTTGCGCGGGGGGCGTCTTTACTGACAGTTTTGTTTTTCACAAACGTGCTCCTATGATGCAGGATTGGTGGGGAAACGATGTTTCCAACAAGGCGCTGCTTACGCAGCCGTTTGGGGGAGTGATAGCTATCACAGGGACCCGATCATACGCGAACGCGTCCCAATTAGCGAATTCAGACCGGTAGGGCAACTCGCGCGGCCGGTACAGGCAGGCCCGCAACATCCACCCCGGTGCGATAAACGGCGCCGGCCGTGTCCGAATCGGAACCATCAGAACCAGAGACGACATAAAGCGTTTGCAGGTCAGGGCCGCCAAAACAGACGCTGGTGCACATGGGCTGGGGAATTGCCACATGATGATCGAAACTGCCATCTGGCAAAAATACGCCCACACCACCACCGCCACCAGCCAACGCCACCCAGATACGGCCATCAACAGATACCGCAAGGCCATCGGGCACACCTTTATCAACCTTGGCAAAAACCCGCTTTTCACCCAGGGAACCATCTTCTGCGACCGCATAACAGTTAACGGTCTGCCGCCGGGAATCAGAGTGGTAAAGCGTTTTCCCATCGGGGGAAAAGCCCAGCCCATTGGTCAGCATGATGTCGGAGGCAACCATCCGACTGCTGCCGTCGAGATCTATCAGGAACAGGTTGCCCGCCTGGGGGGCACGTCCATCCTCAAAGACCGGGCTGGCACCAAGCGAGCCCGCGTATATCCGCCCACTCGCGTCTGTGGTGATATCGTTGTAGCCCACATTGCCATTGGCTTCGTCCCGATCGAGCAGCATCACCGTGTCACCGCCATCAAAAGGCTTGAACGAGATATTGCGACCGCTGACCACCAGGCCACCCGCCTCGTGCAGGCTCATGCCGCCGATGCCGCGGCGATGTTCGAAGAGCGTGGACTGGTTCCCGTTCGCGTCAATCAGGAACACGCCGCCACCGAGCACGTCACTGAAGATCAGGCCGCGTGATTCGTCCCACACCGGTCCTTCCACCAGGCCAAAACCTGTCGCCAGCTTTTCCATTACCATCCCTCCTGTCATTTGACTTGTTCGGTCAGTATGACAAAAAACGGCCGTGCAAACTGCGACAGCGGTTGCTGAGCCTGCATGCTATTCTCTGGCCGGTTGGCCTGGCACGCGTTGATCACAGACCGGTTGGCCAACGAGTAGAAACGACAATCGCTTCGCCAGAGGGAAAGCGTGTTATGGCAATCAAGGATCTGGAACAGCAAACATTGCCGGGCAACGGCAGGCGGCGCTTCCTGCGCAACACGGCATCATTCGCCGCGCTACTGGGTGCTGAAATTGTGTTTGGGCGATTCCTTCCCGCCGGCTTTGTGCCCGTTGCGCTCGCTGGACAGGCAACAGGCCAGCTTGACCAGATGGGCAAAGCTGAACTTACCCTGTTGAATGACCGGCCGCTGAACGCAGAAACACCGGCACACCTGCTGGACGACAAGGTGACGCCAGCAAGCAGGCTGTTCGTGCGCAACAACGGCGTTCCACCCACCAACGCCAACCCAGATACGTGGAGCCTGGTGATCGACGGGGAGTCCGCCGCGAGATCGATGACTTTCTCGCTGTCAGACCTGCAAACCCGGTTTGAGCAGGTAGATTTACAACTGACCGTTGAATGCGGCGGTAACGGCCGGGCGGAATTCTCTCCGCCGGCCTCGGGCAACCAGTGGACCCTGGGTGCGGTTGGCTGCCCGGTCTGGCATGGCGTTCGCCTGCGGGATGTGCTGAATGAAGTCGGCGTCAAGAAGAATGCGGTCTATATTGGTTACTACGCTGCCGACGCACACCTCAGCGGTGATACATCCAAAGATGCCATTTCCCGCGGCGTACCCATCAGCAAAGCGCTGGAAGCAGAATCCATGATCGCCTTGGGCATGAATGGTGAGCCACTGCACCCGATGCATGGCTATCCACTGCGCCTGGTGTTTGGCGGCTGGCCCGGATCGACCTCGGGCAAGTGGCTCACTCGCATTGTCATCCGCGACCGCGTCCATGACGGAGCAAAAATGACCGGCTCGTCCTACCGTATGCCCCGCTACCCCATCGCGCCTGGCGCACAGGTACCGGACTCGGATATGGACATTATTGAGGCCATGCCGATCAAGTCACTGATTACCTTTCCGCAAAGCGGCATCCGACAACAGCTATCTGAGAAGCTCGACGTGCGTGGCCATGCCTGGAACGGCGACGAGGACGTTGCCCGCGTCGAGACTTCGATCGACTTTGGCCAGACCTGGCAAACGGCATCACTCGACAAACCCGCAAACCGGTTGGCCTGGCAACACTGGAACACCCGGGTTACTTTTCCAAAGCGGGGCTACTATGAAGTCTGGGCTCGCGCGTCTGACGCCCACGGCACTTCACAACCCATGGTCATCCCGGGCTGGAATCCTAAAGGCTACCTGAACAATGCCTGCCATCGGGTTGCCGTCTATGTCAGCTAAACGCGCTGTTTTGCTCGCGCCGCGTGCAACTGGCATGGTCTTGCTCCTGCTGCTGACCTTCCATGCGCCCTCGCTTTGCGCTGAAGAACTCGCCGCAGATCCTTCTCGCGACCTGGTCGTCGGCAGTTGCACTGCCTGCCACTCTGCCAACCTGATCACGCAGAACCGGATGAACCGCAGTGGCTGGGAGAAAACCATTCACTGGATGCAGAAGAATCACGGGCTGTGGGACCTGGGCCCTTACGAGTCGACAGTGCTCGATTACCTGGCGACCCACTACAACGTACCGGAGAACCTGAGTGGGCGCAGAAAACCGCTGAACCAGCTACCGCTAGACTAGCCGGGACAGGACCACGGCAGACGATTCTTGCCGAATGTTGCAACGCACCACCAGATACAGCACAAGCCCCACCATAGCCCGAACAAACGCACGGGATACTTTCAATATCCTCACAAAGACGACAAATCCGTCAAAAAAGCCCTGAATACCTCGAAAAGGAGGAAAAAGGGAGGCTTTTTGGGGGATTCTGTCGCCCTCTCTTACCCAGAATAGCGTCAACTCCATGCCAATTAGTGATGTACATGCCGAACCAATGCCGAAGTACCAATTTGTTCACTCTGGTCATTGGCCTACCCCTCTGCCTCTCCTCACTCCAGGCCAGGGCCGGCGCGCTCCACCCCGGCGACTTTATCTCCCAGGGCGCCCTCTACGCTGGCTCCTCACTGACAATCAACACCGATACTGGCCTGTTGACAGGCGCCGGGCTCAGTTTCTCTGCCCATATCTTCAACAATACAGCGGTATTTGCCTTTGATGACATTGCCGCCACCAGCAGCATCAATGTCACCGGTTCCAGAGGGCTCTCACTGTTGTCTAAAAGTAACGTGAGCCTGGGGCGGGTGTCGTTCAAAGGACAGGACGCTTTGGGCTATGGGCAGGATGGTACGGACGGAGGACACGTTGAGATTGCCGCTCTGGGAAACGTAAGTCTGGGGGGTGTGGATGTCAGTGGTGGCAAGGGGAGGGCCGCATCTCCATCCGTGTCCCACGGCAACAAGGGTTCAGATGGCGCCTCAAGCACTACGGTGCACCCAGATGGTGCGGACAGCGCCAATGGCCTTTCCCAAGTAATTAATGGCGCTGACGGTGCTGATGGCACTCGCGGTGCACGCGGCGTTGATGGTGCAAAAGGCAAAGACGGAGTTGACGGTGCGGAGTGCTGCGGGTGGGACGGCACCAACGGGAAGCGTGGTGGCAATGGCACCGATGGTGGAGACGGCACCGATGGTGAAGACGGCGCGAGAGGTCGTGATGGGCATCACGGTGAACATGGGATGGATGGCGTCAGCGGCGAAAATGGCGAGGACGGTAGGCGCGGCCGGGACGGTGTCTGGAGAGAGGAAGGTGGCAAGGGCGGAAACGGCGGAGAAATCATCATCCAGGGGCAGCGGATAGCCATCTCAAATCAGTTGGATGTCACTGGTGGTGACGGCGGAAACGGCAGCAACGGCGGCAACGGTGGTGACGGAGGCAGCGGCGGTGATGGCACCAACGGCTCAAATGGCGGCAATGGAGTCGCCGGCGGAA
>CAYGNA010000025.1:0-20757 GCA_964351065.1 uncultured Pseudomonadales bacterium | reverse complement strand
ATCTTCGATGTAGTGGCGCTGCAATACATCGCGATCACGCCGCACGCCGAGTTTTTCAATCATGCAACGTAATTCCATTTGGGTTTCTTCTGCAACCAGGTTCTCGACCGGGCAGTTCGTCGAGTCACATAAATGATCCATGTCGTCCATCAAATCAACCTGGTTACCAGTCTTGCGAATCCAACCCAGGAAAACAAACCGCGCCGTCCGGTAGACAAAACCGGTAAGTGCTGCTGGCGTTTCGATACCATCTGCTCGCAGTTTCAGCAGGGTGATGATCAACACCTCATGCGCCAAATCTTCCGCCTTCGCAACATCACCACCCAGCCTGGTCAACATACTGACCAGGCCAGGGCGATAGTGCCCAACCAGCGCGGCTTCAGCACCAGGAACCCGCTTCGTTACGCCAATTGCCAGTCTTTCGACTGATGCCAGAAATGCTGTTGTGCCGCCCGTATCCATCATGATCCTGCTCCCACCAAACAAACGTAGTGCAGGAGCATTGATCAAAAAGTGTGCCAGCTAACAAATGGTCAATAAATCAACAGGTTAAGTGTTTCAGTGATCTTATATCAGCAAAGATCTGTCTGGTTTTTGCGACAGGGGTGTCCAGTTCAGTGGACAGTTACTCGTCGCGGGCGAGGCCCAGGGACCTGATCAGATTGTGCATGTGTGAACGAGACAGGTTGAGTTCTCTGGCAGTCTGACTGATGTTCCAACCTGTATCGGCAAGCTTCCGCTCGATGAGACCTCGCTGAAATGCCTGCGTTGCCTGTTGAAAATCAGTCACATTCACGCCAGCTAGCGCCATGGATGTCTGAATCGCAGCGACCTGGGCATCAGAGACTTCCAAGGCACCTTCCATACGCGCGTTGATACACATTCGCTCAACGACATTGTTCAGTTCGCGGATATTGCCAGGCCACGCCCTGGCAGCTAAAGCAGCGGTCGCTTCTGGTGTCATGGAGATAACCGGAAACCCGTGCCGCTCGCAACAGGTGCTGGCGGCAGCATGGGCAAGCAGCGCTATATCACCCCTGCGCTCATCCAGCGAGGGCACCGGGATTTCAAACGTATTGATCCGGTAAAGCAGATCCTGTCGAAAGGTGCCTGCCGAAACGCCCGCCCGGAGCGCCTGGTTGGTTGCACAGATCAGCCTGATATCCGCCCGCGCTGGCCGGGCGGAGCCAAGCGCAAAATATTGCCCGGACTGAAGGAACTGGAGCAATTTCGCCTGAATTTCCAGATTCAGCTCGCCAACCTCGGCAAGGAAAAGGGTGCCGCCATCTGCTGCAGCAAGTTTGCCTGTCACGGCACGCGTGGCACTTGAGTGCCCGCCCGGTTCAGCGCCAAACAGTTCATTTTCTGCCAGTGTGGCAGGTAACGCCGCACAGTTAATCTCGATAAACGGTCCGGTCTTGCGCCTGCTGTTTTTATGTATCAGGTGCGCCAGTTGCGTTTTACCCGTACCCGTTTCACCCAGCAGCAGCGTCGTGACGTCAAGCGGTGCAACCATCATCGCGCTTTTGAGAACCTGGAAGAGTGCGTTGCTTCGCCCCACGACACCATCGAGCTGGAATTCGTTGCGCAGGGCGCCCAATGGATCAGCCTCACCACGTCGTTCATGCTCGATCAACAGTCGGTCAAGCAGTGGCGATACATGCCTGGCAAAGAGTTCAGAATCCAGTTTGATTTTCTCTGCCTGTGACCTGAATCCACGATCCCCCTGCAGGTAGAGCACGCCCCGTGTCGTTTGGCCTAAAAAAGGCATACACAGTACGGTTTCAATTGACGATCGCTGCACACTCTCACGCGTCTGGAAGCGCGGATCGAGCAGGGCTGATGGAATCAGCAGGGTTTCACCGGTGCGAATCGCCTCAGCCACAATACCCGTGGAAATGGTTTGCTGCAGCGAAGGCACATCCGCGTCTTCCATACTGAAAGTCTGGTACACGCACTCATTTTCAGCATTGCGTACTTCAAGATAGCCCTGCTCCGCATCAGAAATCTGGGCAATCAGTGTCAGCACATCCGAGAGAATGTCACGGAGGTCAAGTCCGCTTTCATCAAGCCGTAGCAGCAGGTAGTAGAAATCTCGCTGAAACGTTATGCGGGGCTGGTCCATCTGGCTCACATCGCTCACGTGACACTTGTCGCCAAGTTATTCAAAAACATAAGGCGCAAGCGTCTGCTGCGCGCGGGTCCGGTACTTGTGCCACTGACCACCGCCGTAATAGGCAAGACTGCCAGGCTCTGCATCACCATGACCGTTGTAGTAGGAAACACAATCGCGCAGGGGCGCTGTCGCAATGTCCGCTTTCTGGCAATGTTCCGCGTAGGCGACTTCATCCTCGCTTGTTACATCAACGATCCTCGCGCCACGCTCTCGCATGGTCTCAAGCATCCAGACAATATAGTCGGCGTGCTCTTCGATCGCATTGGTAAAGTTGAAGCTACCCCCACCACCTTGTGGGCCTGACACAATAAACAGGTTCGGGAATCCATGACTGTGAATGCCAAGGAATGTCCGGGTGCCCTCACGCTGCCACTTTTCGTTCAGCGTGACGCCATCCCGGCCTTTGATCATGTTAAAGGTCGACGTCGCCATCCACTGAAACCCCGTGGCGTAAATGAGCACGTCCAGTGGGTATTCCTGGCCGTCATGCACGACGCCGCGCGCGTTGATCTCCGCGACACCCCTTGGCGCTGTATCCACCAGAGTAACCTGGGGCAGATTGAAAGTCGGCAGGTATTCATCATGGAATGTCGGCCGCTTGCAGCCGTAGGGGTAGTATGGCTTTAGCGCCTCGGCCGTTTTTGGGTCTTTCACGATGGCGTCAACCCGTGCCCGAATCTGCTCCATGATGCGAAAATTGGTATCAAGCTGTTTCTGCACCATCTCTTCCATCGTCAGTTCACGCTCGTGTTCCTTACGCTCCTTGAAGTCAGCAACCTTGCCTGCCAGGTAATCATCATTGGCTTTCATTGCGGTGCGTCCAGCCGATATTTTGGCAAACCGCGCCCGGCGCGCGCGGGCCCAGCCGGGTTCTCTGGACCAGGTGTCAATTTCTTCGGAGGTCGTCTCACGCTGATCGCGTACATCGATGGATGACGGTGTCCGCTGGAATACGTAAAGCTCTTTGACAATCTTCGCCAGTTCGGGGATGACCTGCACGGCGGTGGCTCCAGTGCCGATGATGCCAACCCGTTTGCCGTTGAGGTCAACGTCATAGTTCCAGCGGGAGGTATGAAAGGCATCACCGGTGAAGGTCTCCATGCCCTTGATTCGCGCCAGCTTTGGCGTCGTTAGAATACCGTTGGCGAGAATGACATAACGGGCCCGCATCGCATCACCACGATCTGTCACAACTGTCCAGCGACCTGCGGATTCATCCCAATTTGTTGCTTCGACCGTGGTGTGGAACAGGCAATGGTCATAGAAACCAAACTTTTCTGCCATGTTCTGGCAGTACTCCATGATCTCGAAACCCGAAGCGAATTTCATGGTGGGGATATAGCCCATCTCCTCGAGCAGAGGCAGGTAGCTGTATGCCTCAACGTCGCAGGCAATCCCTGGATATCGATTCCAGTACCAGGTACCGCCGACATCACCACCCTTTTCACAAAAACGCACGTCCTCAAATCCAGCAGCCCTCAACTTGTGCCAAAGCAAGAGCCCGGCAAAACCAGCCCCAACAACGACAACCTCACATTCATCGTCAAGCGCCTCTCGCGCCACGGGTTCAGCCGAATAAACATCTTCAAGGTACTTGCTGAACTCTCCCTCCATGGCCATGTAGTCAGCAGCACCAAGCCGGGCTTCCTTGAAGGCACGATACTTCGCCTGCTCCTCGGCATTGAAGGCAGCACCCGGCGGTGCGGGCGGCAGGGTTTTGAGCGATTCATCCGCAATGGTGCCGTAACCCTTGCCAGTAATTTTGTCGCTCGCTTTTGCTGCACGTGTATTAAAGACTTTTCGCCCGGTAGCTGGATCTGTTCGGACAGACATAGGCGTTTTCCTGCCAAAACTTGGGTATGAGGTTACATCTCATGAATAAAGCAGCATTCCGCGGCAGCGTCAACTCGCGCGACATCGTGGCAGCGCAGGCAATGATCATCTATCCTGACCACCTCACGTCAAATAATAAGAAGAATCTGGTATGGCAAAAATCCTGATTACTGGCACCAGCAAGGGAATCGGCTATGACGCGTCACTCCACCTGGCAAGAAATGGCCATGAGGTGATAGCCACAATGCGAAACCCAAACAACTCTGACCTGGGTGAAACCGCCGCGAAGGAAAACCTTGGCGTTGACATCCACGCCATGGATGTTGATGACCAGGGTTCAGTCGAAAGTGTATTCAAGCAGGCGGGCCCGGTTGACGTACTGATAAACAATGCGGGCATCCTGAGTTACAACGCAGTCGAGGATGAAGACCTGGCTACATTCGAAGCAGTCATGAATACCAACTACATGGGTGTGGTGCGGTGCTGCAAAGCAGTGATACCTGCCATGCGTACAGCCGGCAGGGGCACAATCATCAACGTCAGCTCAGTGGCAGGCAGAATCGCCGCCAGCCCTTCCGCCGCCTACGCCAGTTCCAAGCACGCACTTGAAGCCTTTTCAGAGTGTCTTGCATCCGAGATGCGCACCTTTGGCGTTGACGTGTTTCTTATTCAACCCGGTATCATCAGCACGCCCATGGCAACCACCGAACTGCCCCAACCAAAAGTCGATTCAGTTTATCCGCAGGGGCGACGCATGATGGCCCTCTTCGCGTTCGCTGGACAGGGAGAAGCACCACCGGTGCTCGTTTCAGAAAAACTGCGCGAATTAATCGACAACGGCAGTGATCGTTTCCGACATCCGATTGGCCCGGATTCACTTGTCTTTCTCGGCTATCGAGCCAACACCGGTGACGAACGGTTTATCTCTACCTGGGGCCAGCCTGACGACCGCGTATTCGTCGAGGAAGTCAAGGGAGACATGATGATGGACCTCGCGCCCTTCATTAAAAAGTGAAACAGTGATGCGAAGAGATAGACAGGTATGGCAATGACTGATTTGGCTCAACTGGGCGTAGCTCCAGACACCGTTGGCTTGCTGGAAGGCATTGCAACGACCCGGGCAATTCGCCGCTACCGCGACGAACCAATCCCGGATAGCGCGTTGCGCGACATCCTGTTCGCTGCAACGCGTGCTCCCAGTGGCTCAAACCGGCAACCCTTCAGGTTTATGGTGCTCTCCGATTCAGAAAAAGCGGCGAAAGCCAAGGCACTTATTCAGGACGGTGCGCAGCGGATCTGGGGCAACAAACGCGAGACTGACCAGTACGATAAGGGGTCAGGTTCAATTGATCACTCGCCGAAGGCGAGAATGGCACGCACAATGGAGCACTATGTGGACAACTTTCACAAGGTGCCAGTTCTGGTATTGCCCTGCCTGGTTCGGTATCGCGCCCCCAATCCCATGGAGGGTGCATCTGTCTATCCAGCCGTACAAAATCTGATGCTAGCCGCGCGCGGGCTTGGTTACGGCGGCGTGATCACTGGTTTTCATGCACCTGTCGATGCAGAACTCAAAATGCTGCTGGGCATTCCAGCTGAGGTATTTATTGCCTGCACCGTGACGCTTGGCAAACCGGTTGGCAAGCATGGCACCGTGCGTCGTCGCCCCATGCAGGAGCGGGTCTTTGGCGACGAATGGGAAGTTGCACCCACCTGGGCCGAGGATCCACCTGGCACCAGGTTCACCAGTGCGGGGCCGCCGCAGACAGGTGGGGCCGCCACAGACAGATAGTGCTAGCCCAGCAACAGGTGCAGCGCAATAAACCCGGTGATCACCACCCAAAGAGCGAGTAACACTGCCATCTGGAGCGGGACAATTTCACCACGAAGTCCCTTCAAATTGGATTTTTGATTATTCATTGTTCGATTTACTGTGTTGAACGGGGATACAATCGCGCAAATCTTTGTGGAAGGGTATGGATTAGCCTGTCCACTGGCTTTGAAATGGACCCGACCCTGACGGGTTACTGGTAAACCGATAGAGAGAATTCATGAGCACTAGCCCTGTCCATACGCTGACACGGACAGAGATCAAACGTTTTGCCCTCGAAAAGCGCGCCGACGGCGAGTACTACGACATTTCACAGCCTCATCTCGAAGACAACTTTCGCGGGTCCATTGACCGATTTTGCGATATTGCATTCGCCTTTCGCGCCAGCCCATCCGTGCTGGATGTGGGTGCCGGAGACGGTCTGCTCCTGGCGCTATTGAAGATGCTCGGGCATGATGCCCACGCGGTCGATTTACGCGATCGGCAGGATGACCCCGTCTACCAGCACCACAAAATTCCATTCCAGATCTGTAACGTAGAGGCAGATCCACTACCCTTCCCTGACGGCACATTTGATGCACTCAGTTGCTGCCAGGCGCTCGAACACTTCACTCACTCCCACCTGCCACCCCTGCTCGAAATGAAGCGTGTACTGAAAGACGGTGGGCTGATTGAGGTCGATGTGCCCAATGTCGCGTCTTTTCGCAACCGCAGTCGAATGCTCCGGGGCAAAAACATCACCTACGACTACAGAATGCATTACCTGCTCGAAGAGGCGATCGTTTACAAGAGTCGCGAGTACTATCCAGATCGCCACAATCGGGAATTCACCCGTGCCGAGCTGGCATTACTATTGAGCGAAGCCGGCTTCAGGGAAATTGATGCGCAATTTCTGAAATCCCGTCGCTACCGCCCCGGACTCGAAGGCATAAAGTCCATTGGCACTGCCCTCAAGGATGCCATCCCGTCACTGCGCAAATCGCTAATCGCATTTGGACGCAAATAGCCGAGCCTGTCGAGGTGGCCAACCGGGCGCGGCCCAACTGTTTGCGGCCCCAAATGAAACATGCTTTCATTCGCGTCTCACCTTAATTCGAAGCCACGTTATTGAATACCCTGCATATCATCATTCTCGTCGAACTGGTGCTTGTGGTTGTCCTGTTCCTGCTGGCGCTACACTTTCGACGCCGCTACGAGACAATCAAGCTGAACTTCAAGAGCCCGCTCAAAAGCCAGTGGGCCAAAGATTTTGATGAGAGATTTCGAGAGACCGAGCTTGGCCCCACCCTGGATGCGGAAGTAACGCTGGTCGGTTCTGGCACAGGATCATTTGGCAGTACATCCGACACTGAGGCCTGGGTACTCGGTTGCCTGGCTCGAGACAGCCGGCAGGTGTTCGAGTTTGGCACAGCAACCGGACGGACAACTTATATCCTGGCGAAAAACACCCACCCCGAAGGCAGGGTCACCACTATCACGCTTTCTCCTGACGAATTGGAGGCCTATAGCGGTGACAGCAACGACAACGACAGGGCGCTTGAAAAAGCACTGATTGAGTCCCGCTATTCAGAATTTCTTTACCAGGGCACTGCCGTTGAAAACCGGGTGGAACAACTTTATGGCGACAGCAAAAAACTGGATGAATCAGCTTACCTGGATAGCTGTGAACTGATTTTTATCGATGGTGCCCATACCTATTCTTATATCAAGAGTGATTCAGAAAAAGCGCTTCGCATGGTTAAACCCGGCGGGTTTATTCTCTGGCATGACTATCGGGGTCGCCATGTGCGACCCACACGGGATGTATATCGGTACCTTAACGAGTTGGCCAAGACCCTGCCACTTGTGCACATTCGTGGAACTTCACTGGTCGCTTACCGGGCCGCCTGACGCCAACGGCATCAATCAGGACACTTGTGCCAAAATTTGCTGAACGGCGGCGGCCACGGTGACCGGCTCGCCCATCACCCTGTTCAACTGACCCGCTTGCCAATCCTCGTGCATGGCAATTAGCGCCGCTTCAATAGAACGTTGATCATGGGTATGGCAGACGTAGGCATTGCGTTCACCCAGCAACTCATCCAGCGACTCACTTCGGTTGGTCACGGCAAATACGGGCCTGCCCACCCAAAAGTACTCGTACAGTTTTGAGGGAATATACTCGGCGCACCACTCATAATCGCCATGCAACAGTAGCAGGACATCTGTTTCATACATCTTTTTTGTTACTCGAGCACGGCCCGACAGCCCTGTTAGAGGATCAAATTCCAATCGACCAAACTCAACAATCATGTCAGCCAAATCCGTATTCGCCAGCGCTTCTCGCGCCGCTGGATCGAGATTCGTACCATAAGTGTGGATGCGCAGGTCTTCTCGAATCCCGGGACAACTGCGACACAGGTTTTCGAGCGCGACTATCAGTGGCGACAGGGACCGATCGTTGGTAAGCGAACCAAAGTGACTCATTACCAGATGTTTACCGGGTGTGTGGTGGCCCACGACCTCTGGCGGCTCCGCACCGGGGTATACAACAAAACCCTTGCTGCCCAGTTCGGGGTGACGATGTTTGGCGTAGTCGAGTGCGGGCCTGGTAAACCACCATATATGATCTGCTTCCCGGCAGATAATGCCTTCCAGTTTCTGGACAAACCTGTCATTCCTGTTGGAACGCGGCCGGGTACCATCGTCGCTCGCATCATCCCGAATCACCATAGGATCATGTATTTCCGCAATCCACTTGATACCGGTACGCCGCTTGATCCAGGCTGCCGCCAGATGTGCAGCCCAGGCGCCACCCGAGGAAAACACCAGCTCATAATCGCCGCCGCGAACCAGGCGAGTACCCTTCAGGCTTGCAGGAATCGCCCAGGACGAAAAATTGGCGAGGCCGAATACCAGTCGCTCCAGGATGACAAAAGGTAGCAGCAGCAACGACACCAGCGCTGTAGATATTCGGTAGAAAGCGCCGCGACCAAACCGCCTTGCGATGATGTGACGAAACTCAAAACGCAGACCGGACGGTCCCCACGGCTGGAACTGCAGGTGCTTGAACCGCGTGTCCCTGTGGCCGGACGCCGAACTCAGCACAGTAAGTTCAATTCCCTGTTCCATCAGGTAGGGAACCTTGTCAGTCACGGTCTGGCTCGCCGCACGACCATCCATGTTAAAAGCATACGCCAGAACCAGCCAGCGGCGTTTGGGCAATGTTGCTGACATCAAATTTCGCTTCGGTGAAGTGGCGAACCAGAATGTGAATTGTCCGGGCCGGGCTGCACAGATGCAACCCGGCAATTGGACCAATGCGCCAGAACGAGGCTATGGAGTAGCAGGTTCAACCCAGATCGGTGACGACCAACCGCGATTCTGTATGGTAGCCGGCACATCGGTTGGCGGTGCTATGCCAGCACTATTGGCAAGCCAGGTGGTCCAGCGACAACTCGGGTTCTCGAGTACCCTCACATAGTAAAAAGCCGACTGACCAGGATCATAATCCTTATCTTCAAACAGCGCAGACAAGGTGGCACCGGGTGAATCGCTACGCGCACAGGTCGCGAGGTCAACCGATGCTCCTGTCTTTGGGCATCGGCCAGCTTCATTGGGAACGCGATTGCCGCTACAAGCAACATCACGCACCTCCTGCATTGGCTCACCATTCTCGACCCAGCCTTTCACCACCTGAACGCGATCGAGCGACGCGCCCAGCGGATCTTTCATTACATTCACCCAGAACCTGGGTGCCTTGCCGCCTTTGAGGTCACCGCCCATTGGCACACCAGATGCGTATGCCAGGTCAAGTGCATCCGGCTTGTCAGCCAGGTCTGCTGGCAGATCACCACCAAAAAAGCGTATTTTGAGGCGGGTTCCGCTGGTCGCAAACGTCTCACGCCGGCGCAACGCATCAAATATTTCCTCGCGCGTGTTCGCCCTGGCCCATACGCCGGCCAGGCCGCCAGAACTCGTCAGGCGCTGCGGACCAACCACGGGGTGTACGGCATTGAACACAGTGCGAATGGCATCCGCGTTTCCATTTGCTGCCAGGAAACGCGCAGGGATATCTGTATCGGTATTACCAGGATCAGACAGATGCGTGTCGGTCGATCCGATCATCCCCAGCTTGAACATGTTCTGTTTGCCCTCGCTTTCGAGTTTGAGTCCGTCAAGCAGGGCATTTCTGACAAACGAGGCCGGGCGCGCACAACGGCCAAACTGATCCGCTTCGCAAGGTGGAAACAGAATACCGTAATTGCAGTCTTCATCTGACGCGCCAATACCCAACTGGCATTCCGACGTGCCTTTTTGCTGCGAGACCTCAACCAGTCGATCAAGGCGCATTCGTCTCTCTATATCTGCATCTGAAAAGGCAGAGCCGTCCTCGTCAGTGCGAGAGAACGTCAGTCCCCAGGAGTAGTTGGTATTGTGCGGTATTGTCAGCACCTCGCACGGTGCCTGGCAGTTGGCATCAAGCTCGGCAAAAAATTCCGCCTGGCCACTTACATCCAGCGACGAGATCGCATGCGGAACGACATCGGTACCACGAAAGATCACGTTACGATGGAGCATGCCAAAATCACGCAACAGTGACGAAAACTCATAGCCAATCAGGGCGGTAAAAGTACCCGGGTCATCATATTCATTGGCCACCGCCTGGGCCCGCCGCCAGGTTGCACCCGCGTTGGCCAGACACAACGCCTCGTCCCCGCAGAGATCAGGATGACGCTGCGCAGGTCTTTCAACACCCCGCGCAAACGCGCCGCGCAGGTAGTCCGCAGAGGTTTGCTGCGGATTACGCATATTCTGGCAGAAGGCCGACTCATACTGGGCGTTATCTGGATAGGTGCACGCCTCGATCGCATCAAACCCCTCGGCATGATCTGTAATAGCGACAAAGTCCAATGGCACAGCAAGCTGAGTCTCAAAGCCGCCAGGAAGTTCCAGGGCCTCTCCTCTTGCAAATCGGTAAGCCCCAGCCGGGCCAACCCGGTTCAAGCCAGAATAAGCATCAGTCGACCAACTGGTATGTACGTGGAGATCCCCAAAATAGGCGTTGCGTGTTTCAGTCATGGACAGCACCTGCTCCGCAACAGGTGTCGATGCAGTCGGCGCCGGTGACTTCGGTGGGGTGCTTTCTCCACACCCCTGGAGCAACATCGACACAAGCAAAAGGAACCACGTATTTTTCATTTTTTTTCTCGATTGGGGCCCGCGCCTATCTTACTACGCGCAGCCAGAAGTTCTCACGCCTTGGCAGTCGACCCAGACAACTATATTGTGGGCCTTTATTTTTTGGAGCATCACATGAACTGGAAACCTGGCAGCCTCCCCGACCCAATCGAACCACGCTCTCTTGGTCTCTCTGAAGATCGCCTCGCCCGCATTACACCTTACCTGCAGGTATATATCGATGACGGTAAACTCGCTGGTTGCAGCTTCGCCGTCATGCGGCGCGGACAGCTCGCCTGGTACAAGGATTTTGGCCACGCGCGGATTGACACACAGGCACCCATGCAGGCAGATACGATTCATCGCATCTACTCCATGTCCAAGCCAATCACATCGATTGCGCTGCTCACCCTGTTTGAGCAAGGAAGGTTTCAACTGGATGATCCCCTCTACTGGTACCTGCCCGAATTTCGAAGCATGAAAGTACTGACCGGTGGCACCATGATGGCTCCCATGCTGCGGCCGGCCATGGGGCACATTACCATTCGCCACATCATGACCCACACGGCAGGCCTCACCTACGGTTTTGTTGGTGTACCCAACGCGGTTGACCAGATGTACCGCTACAACAAGGTGGGCGACTATGAGGACACGCTGGAGACCTTTACCCACAAGCTGTCAGAACAGCCACTGCGCTTTGACCCGGGCACGAGTTGGAACTACAGCTACGCAACCGACGTGCAGGGTCGCCTGATTGAGGTTCTCTCAGGTATGTCATTTGGCGACTACCTGCAGAGCACGCTGTTTGATCCACTGGGTATGGTGGATACCGCTTTCAGTGTTAGTGCCGGCAAACAGGATCGATTTGCCCACAACTACAATCGCAGTAGCGGTGAGCTTGCGATTGAAGACAACGCCACCAGCAGTGCATACCTCGCCGATCGGACATTTGAGAGTGGCGGTGGCGGCCTGACCTCAACCCTGCCCGACTATTTGCGCTTTGGCCAAATGATGGCCAATAAGGGAGAACTGGATGGCGTTCGTATTCTCGGCCGCAAGACAGTAGAGCATGCAACCCAAAATCACCTGCCAGGCGGTCAGGATATGGAAGTCATGGGTGCTGGTGGATTCGCCGAGTCAGCATTCCGGGGCGTGGGCTTCTGCCTGCTGGGTTCCGTCTGCGTCAATCCGGCTACTTCTCCCAACATGCAGTCAAAAGGCGACTATGGCTGGGGTGGTGCAGCCGGCACACGCTGGTGGGTGGACCCGCAGGAGGATCTCATGTGTGTGTACATGCAGCAGTTTATGCCGGGTGGGCTCTACCCAATCCAGCAGTACCTGAGATCCCTGGTCTTACAGGCCATCGTTGACTAGAAGATCGATCGAGGCGTTAGGGGACACCGCGCGATTTCCCGACCGGGGCGGCAGCCAGTCCTGGGCATTGGTTTTTCGCCGCCTAAAAGCGCAGCGCCGCAGCGGGGGAGCAATACCCGCAGGGGCTTGCGGAGGAGGAAGGGCAGCCGGGACGGCCGCAAGCCGCGGCGAAAAACCAATGCCCAGGACTGGCTGCTACTCAACCCGAACGCAAGGTTTCACCGAAGAAAACCCGCCTGCTTCTGCAGCACGGCAGTGGCCTCACTGACCAGCGACGACATTATTTCGTTGACGGGTTTTATTTCATTGAAGTAACCCACGCTTTGCCCGGCTCCCGAGTGAATCAACGGTTCGATGTCGTGTTCTTCAATTGCACCAAGCAGGTCGCCAACCAGCACGTCCTGGTACGGCATCTTGAGCGGCGCGGGTGCATCGTCGGCCTCCCATGCCTGACTCCAGCCAGTGCGTACCTGGCGAAAGGTCTTGCCGGATTCTGACCGGGTAATCACCGTATCACCACTGCCCGCTTCAAGCAGTTTGCGCGTATTGACGGGGTGCATGTGACCCTGGTGTTCCTCGGACAAGAGCCATGCTGTCCCCATCCACACACCCTGTGCACCCATCGCCAGTGCTGCGGCAATGTGACGACCAGTCGCCACACCACCCGCCACCAGCACGGGAACATCACCTGCCGCCTCGACAATTTGTGGTACTAAAGAGAAAGTGCCAATAGGGCCGGTGTGTGCGCCCGCGTCATAACCCTGCGCCACCAGTATCTCGACACCTGCATCTATCGCCCGCTGCACGTGGTGAGGGCTGCCAATGAGCGCAAGTGTGGTTTTGCCCACTTCCTTGGCCGCTGTCATCACGTCCCTTGGCGCACCTATACCGCAGGCAAACATATTGACCGACGAATCGAGTACAGCGCGAATCTGGTCGCGCTCAATCTCGGCGGAGCGAATAAACCTCGTGCGCATGCCAGGACCACTGGAGGGCGGCACCTGGTACCTGTCAATGAGCTTCTGAACGAAGTCCTTGTGCGCCTGCGGGATCTCCGCTTCGATTGCCTCCCTGGAATTGTGCTCCGGCATTCCCGGCGGCAGTACCAGGTCCACACCAAAAGCATTGTCGCCTACCAGTTCACGAATTGCCGCCAGCTCCGCTTCGATTTCGTGGGGAAAGCGGCGGGTGGCACCATAGACACCGTAACCGCCCGCATTCGAAATGGCAGCTACTGTCGCAACGTCATGGGCAAAACCAAAAATCGGGTAGCGAATACCCAGCTGATCACAAATGGGGGACCACAGTTCAGGCATTATTTTTCTCTCTTGTTAACTGGTTCGTGTCCAGAAACCCAGGATAGTGGTGGCTATCCGAAGGCAGCGGCAAACTCATCCTCGTTGAAGCCTACCAGCAGCGTTTTACCTACTCTTATTGTCGGCGCCCGCAGGTTACCGGTTGGCCCAAGCATGGCTGCCACAGCCTCGTCAGAGACGTTGCTGCCGGCGGGAAACCGCTCAACCTTTTTGCCTTTGATGGCGACAAGCTCCTTTACCTCGGCAAGCAAGGCCCTCGCGTCATCAGACTGCAGTTTCCTGCTGGCGGGGACTGTCTCTTCAATTTCTATGTTACTGGCTTCCAGAAACCTGGATGCTTTGGTGCAAGTAGTTCAGCCCTTGCGAAAGTAATACCACTGCGCCTTGGCCATATGACCTCCTGAAAAACATGTAGAACTGCATAATAGCAGGGCCAAAAACCGGCCGCAGCCCAGAAGCCCACTCACTTGAAAAGAAAACCACAGGCTACTCGTGTTTGCCCGCTTCCCATCCCTTGTCAGCCAGTTTGCTGTTGCCAAAGTCCTTTGGCGACTCTTCCAGGGTTGTTGCCATGGTGTCGTTCCAGCGGTTCAGGAATCCAAACATGGATATCGTCGCCACAATCTCGACACACTCACGATCAGTGAAGTGGCTTTGAAGCGCCGCCATGTGTTCCGGTTCAACGGCATTCGGCACCATCCCGGCGTGCAGGGCCACTCGCAACGCGGCGCGCTCCGCGTCGGTGAACAATGGGCTGGTTTCAAACTCAAAGGCTGCCTTGATCTTATCCAGCGAAACACCGCGTCTTTCCGCCGTATGGGAGGTGTGCGCCTGGCAATAGCGGCAGCCAGCGGCGTTACTGACAACAAAGGCAACCAGCTGTTTGAGCCCCGGATCGACCTCACCCCCGCCAATCACGGTAGCACCCAACCCCGCAAACGCCTGTAGCAACTCTGGCCAGTGGGCCATCGTCAGCATGCTTGATGGAACAAATCCCATGCTGGCCTCGACACCCCTGAATATGGGTTCCATTTCAGGTATTTCATTGCGATTCCTGGGGGGCACGAGAGTCATTCAACATTCCTCTGGACTTGATACAGGTAAAGGGAAAATGCTTTGCTGTCGATAGTATGCAACACTCCCGGCGTTAATCGGATACTTCGCGGCCGCCATGACAAGCAAACCAACCTCGGTTTCCCACCATAACCGGTCGCAGCAGGACACGTACAATCAGTTTGTTGAGCGGTTCGATGACGCAATTGTCATCTATGGGGAAACCGGTTTTGTGGGGTGCAACGACGCGGCCATGAGGCTGCTGGGCTACAAAAAGCGCGAACAACTCTTCGGCGCGCATCCGGCAGACATATCACCCTCACACCAACCGGACGGGCAGCCTTCATTCGAAAAGGCGGAA
Source organism: uncultured Pseudomonadales bacterium (assembly GCA_964351065.1). Lineage (GTDB taxonomy): Bacteria > Pseudomonadota > Gammaproteobacteria > Pseudomonadales > Azotimanducaceae > JANQJA01. Next base: position 5,653 of record CAYGNA010000025.1, on the reverse strand, counting down.
GCCATGATTGCGCTGGCACACCAAAACGGTAAGCATCGGTTCGAATGGACCCACAAAAACGCCATGGAAGAGCCAATACCTGTTGAGGTTGTCCTGACCCCGATGACGGTTGACGGCAAACCGCAAGTCCACGCCGTCATGCGGGATATCAGTGAACAGAAGGCACTGCTGGATCAGCTGAACCAGCTTCAGAAGCTTGATGCCATGGGCAAGCTGGCCGGCGGTATTGCCCACGACTTCAACAACCTGCTTGTTGTTGTCATGGGACGCGCCGAGTTGCTCCAAATGAATCTGGCAGATGATGAGACTAATCTCAATCACGCCAACGAAATCTGGCGTGCCGGGGAGCGTGCCGCAACTGTTGTGAAACAATTGTTGGCCTTCGGCCGCAAACAACCCGTTGTCCGTCGCACCCTTGACCTGAACGAAGCTGTAAACCAGAGCATCGTGCTACTGCAGCCACTACTGGGTGATTCGGTGATGCTCGAGACTCACCTTGCCCCGGGCACCATATGGGTTAACGCGGATCGGTCCCAGATAGAACAACTGCTTATGAACCTGGCTCGCAATGCTCGCGATGCGATGCCAGATGGTGGCAATCTGATCATTGGCACGTCAATTGATCCCGTTCAGCGAACGACTGTTCATCTGATCGTAACGGATACCGGCACAGGGATGACCGACGACGTCATGGCAAGCGCTGTTGAACCGTTTTTTACCACCAAACCGGTTGGCAAAGGCACAGGACTGGGACTGTCTTCCGTCTACGGCATCGTCACGCAAAACGAAGGTATCCTGCAGATTGATTCTGAATCCGGTTCCGGTACCACCGTGACTATTTCACTACGGATTAGCGCCCCAGCCGAGTCAGCGAACAATGACTCAATACCCACAACGTCTGCAATCCAGACCGGGACAGAAACCATCTTGCTGGTGGAAGACGATGACGCTGTCTTTGCGCTGGCAGAGCAAGTATTAAAGGACGCCGGATACCAGATTATTGGCGCTGGTGACGGTGCCCAGGCATGGGAAATTCTAAAAAGTGGTGTCCGGATTCAACTGGTGCTGAGCGATGTAGTGATGCCAAACAAGACTGGCCCACAACTGCTCGACGCGATGCAGACCATGGCTCGGATGCCACCAGTGCTGTTTATGTCGGGCTTTACCGGTGACCAACTCAGGGACCAACACCAGCTTGATGGACACCCGTTACTGGAAAAACCGTTCACGGCAGAGGCGCTGCGACGCAGCGTGCGGCACTCCCTCGACGCTGTGCAAAACTGAAGACATCCAGCACGACGTTCGCAGCCCCGCCAGACTGGTGCGCCTCAACATACGGTAAAAAAGCCAGGAACCGCAAAGTTTGCGACCTGTCCAGTTTAGAGCGCCTTTGTCATAAAAACGCTGTAAGGATCCTGGACGTAGTCTGCAAATGGGTCGCAGTAGTCAAAACCAAAGCGGAGATACAATTGCCTGGCCGGTGCAAACACCGCCATTGAGCCTGTCTCCAGGTAAAGCCGCTGATACCCGCGAGACCGGGCAGCGGCAATGAGATGGGACAAGAGCTCGGCGGCCACGCCTTTTCGCAGATGGTCGTTTGAGGTCCGCATGGACTTCACCTCGCCCTCATGGGCACCCAGTTCCTTGAGTGCAGCACAGCCAAGCAGTTCGCCCTGTTCGCGTGCGGTCCAGAACGTTACGTCGGGTTGCCTGAGCCCTGCCAAATCCAGTGCATGAACACTCTGGGGCGGTGAGTGGCGTGCCATGTCCTCCAGGTGCGTCAGTAACAGAGCCCTGACATCACTGCTGGCCAGATTGTCGACCTTTATATCCAGCTCAACTTTCTCCAACAATCAAGACAATTACTCAAGTTTACCTGAGACCGGTCAATGGAAATAACCGACGTCTGCTCTATCGTTCCGGGCAAAGAATATCGTCAGGGTGTCGAGTGGACAACAGAAAACAGGAAGAAGCGAGAGACCTGTCGCAATGGCTGATCCAGATGCGAAGCGAGATGCGGCACTTTGCTGACGAAAATGACCATTTACTCGAGTCACTCGATCCCGCGTTTAAAGAAAGTGCCCGGAACCTCCTGCACTACCTCTGCCTGCGGCGGCAGGACCTGCGGCCTATTCAACAGCGCCTCACCACACTTGGACTGTCATCACTCGGCCGGGCGGAGGCAAACGTACTTTGCACAATGGATCGCGTACTTGAAACGCTTACCCACCTGACTGGCGAATCAGGCCTAACAGAAAACAGCGATGAACTGGGCAGTGAATCGGCACAGCAGCAACTTGATCATCACACCCTGCATTTGTTAGGGGATAAGCCTAACAACCGTAACGTAAGAATCATGGTTACCATGCCAAGCGATGCCGCCAGCAACTACCAACTGGTGCATGACCTGGTGGAAGCTGGCATGGACTGTCTGCGAATTAATTGTGCGCACGATGATACGTCCGCCTGGGCACAAATGATTGATAATCTCAGCCGCGCCAGGAAGGCGCTCCACCGACCCTGCCGAATCCAGATGGACCTGGGTGGGCCAAAACTTCGCACGTGCGATATTCACCAGCATTTGTCGGTACTTCGACTGAAGCCGGCCCGCGATCCACTTGGGCGCGTCACGCAACCGGCCAGACTGTCGCTGGTCGGCAACGGCAAAGAAGCGCCGCTACCCGCCAACTTTTCTTGCGCCCGGGTAAATGCCACCTGGCTGAACCTGCTTGCCAGCGGCGACATCATCAGGCTCACAGACGCACGCGGTGCGCACAGAAAGTGGCGCGTATGCGAGGTCTTAGCCAACAGGGTGGATATCGAGACAAAAAAGACAACCTATCTGACCCCAGGCACCCTGCTCACGCTGAAGGGGGGCGACATGCCAGCTACCGAGATCATCGACCTGCCCGTTCGCGATGGCACGCTGAAACTGTTTACTGACGACAGGCTGACTATCACCAGGCTGCCGGGCAGACAGGCTGTTCAAAAAAGCACAGGTTGCACGCTGCCCCAGGTATTCGATGATGTGAGGGTCGGCGAGGCAATTCTCTTTGATGACGGCCGTATCGCTGGTGTTATCGAAGAAATTTTGCCGGAACGGGTGATAGTAAACATCACACGCGCCGCGCCAACTGGCTCAAAGCTTGGGACTGACAAGGGTATCAATTTGCCGGACAGCCAACTCAACCTTCCAGCCCTCACAGAAAAAGATCAGTGTGACCTAAAGTTTGCAATTGATCATGCAGACATTATCGGGCTCTCGTTCACCAATTCGGCCGAAGATGTCATCTCACTGCTTGAACATATTGAGGCTACGGGCGAGCGCCGACCTGGTATTGTTTTAAAGATTGAAACCCGACGCGGATTTGAGAACCTGCCGTCCATACTGCTTGCTGCCATGCGTTCGCAGAGCTGTGGTGTGATGATTGCCCGCGGAGATCTCGCCGTGGAGTGTGGCTTCGTGAGGCTTGCGGAGGTGCAGGAAGAAATATTGTGGCTATGCGAGGCTGCACACGTGCCAGTGATCTGGGCCACCCAGGTACTGGAATCCCTCGCAAAGGAGGGTATGCCCTCACGCGCTGAGATTACTGATGCGGCAATGGCAGACCGCGCTGAATGTGTCATGCTGAACAAGGGCCCTCACATCAGGCATGCGGTGACCATGCTGGACGACATCCTGACCCGCATGCAGGCACATCAGTCAAAAAAGCGCGCCATGCTCCGGGAACTGCACGTTGCCCATCGCCTGGACACTTGATTTATCGAGCGGGGCTATCGAATCGGGGTATCGAATCGGGCTATCTCATCTGAACTTTCAAAGTTGGGGCACTGCTGCTATTTTTTGACCATCGAACCCAACCGCTTGCAGATCGTCTCGAGTATCTGCACCCTGGCAAACTTTTTGTCATTGCCAGCTACCAGCGTCCAGGGCGCGTGAGTTGTACTGGTATGCGCTACCATGTCATTGACAGCCAACTCGTACGCATCCCACCGTTCCCGGTTGCGCCAGTCTTCCTCGGTGATCTTGTGCTGCTTCCGTGCATCAAGTTTGCGCGCCTCAAAGCGGGCCAGCTGTTCCTCGGCGCTGATATGCATCCAGAATTTCATCACCGCCGTGCCGTGCTCAATGAGATGCCCCTCGAACTGGTTGATTTCCTGGTAAGAGCGCAGCCACTCGTGATGGTCAGCAAAACCTTCCACCCGCTCCACCAGCACCCTGCCATACCAGGACCGGTCGTACATGGTCATGTAGCCTGCACGCGGGAGATGTCGCCAGAAGCGCCACAGGTAGTGATGGGCAAGTTCCTCGTCCGTCGGCGCAGCCACGGGAATTACCCGGTAAAGGCGTGCATCCACGGCCGCAGTAATGCGCCGGATTGAACTGCCTTTACCGCCAGCATCCCAGCCCTCAAACACCATCACGGCATTCTTCTTCTGGTTATGCATCGTCCAGGCGAGGTCGTGGAGCTTCTTCTGCAGTGCGCTGATTCGCTTATCGTAAGTCTTGTCGTCAAGCATTTGCGACAGATCAACACTGTGCAACACAGTCTTCTCAGCCGCAGGGTCACCTAAGCTGACAATGGCGCGCTGGGCAGCTTCTTCTGCAACCGCATCCACTTCAAGCGCCAGTCTTTCTTCGAGTGCTGCAATCAGAATTCGTCCGGTTTCAATATCACGATAGCGCGTATCCGTTGCCTCAATAATGTGCCAGGGTGCAGCGCCGGTGTCAGTCTCGCGGATCGCGTGCGCCGAAACTTTTGCAAATCGGTCGTAAGACTTTGCGTACTTGTCGAGCAGCGGGGATTTCTTGAACTTGGCGATGCTGATGTCTTTTTTAAGCCGCTTTTGCTGCGCATCCTTTGAGAGGTGAAACCAGAGTTTGACGATCATGCAACCATCGCGCGACAGCGTGATTTCATGTTCTGCGATTCGTTGCAGGGCCTGGTCAAACTCGCTGCCTGTGGTCTTCCCATACACATGATCAACAATTGGTTGCGTGTACCAGGAACCAAACAGCACACTTACCGTTCCCCGCGCCGGTAGTGTACGCCAGAATCGCCAGAATCTGGGTCGCTCCCGCTCCTCATCTGACTCATCAAAAAATGCGTGCGTCTGCACATCCCGGGTGTCAAACCAGCGGTTGAGTGCGTCTACGACCTCACCCTTGCCCGCACCTTCAACACCAGAAACAATAATGATCAACGACTTTTTGCTGGCCCTCAGTTGCTGCTGCAAGCCCAGCAACTGGTGATGGATCTCGGGCTCGATCTCTTTATAAGCTGCCTTGCCCAACTTCCGACCGGCTTCTGCTGCCTCGAACATATTGTTGCACCTCAAGTCATGCCTCTGGAGGCTGAGTATGCAACGTTAACGCGTTTATTAGTTGATACAGGTCAATCGGCAAAGCCTTCGGACACAGGTTGTAGATATGGCCTTTTATCAATGCCCAAGAGTCTGGTGACCAGCAGATGCGGTTGACGGTACATCCCAATCGCCGTAACGTTACCCAAACCCCAGCAAGACGTCAGATGGATATCTAATACATAAATCCTCATCACCGCCCGCCGGCCAGTGCCACGGGTCGCCATTGATGCGTTTGGAGTTATGAATGCCGGCGCCTACTGAAATTGACGTTCAGGATTTAACCTTA
>CAYGNA010000024.1:13034-21148 GCA_964351065.1 uncultured Pseudomonadales bacterium | reverse complement strand
ACAGGCGAAAGGTTAAGGCCGGCAGGGAATCGGCGCAGCCGAATCCCGAGAGGCACACTTAACGTTTCGCCACAGGCGAAAGGTTAAGGCCGGCAGGGAATCGGCGCAGCCGAATCCCGAGAGGCAACAATCACAGAACCCCAGCGAGTAACGCTCGCGCGAACACGTGGCCTTTGGTACGGGTCACCACTGAAAGCGAGGTGCAACATGCCAGTTATAACCCTGCCTGACGGCAGTCAGAAACAATTCGACGGTCCCGTTTCCATACACCTGATTGCCGAGTCCATTGGGCCAGGTCTTGCCAAGGCCGCACTTGCGGGCAAGATTGGCGACAAGGTGGTCGACACCTCGCACGTGATCGAAACAGACACCGCTGTTTCCATTATCACAGCCAAAGACACTGACGGCCTTGAAGTGCTGCGCCATTCCTGCGCGCACCTGATGGCGCAGGCCGTGCAGGATCTCTTTCCAACTGCGCAGGTGACGATTGGCCCGGTCATTGAAGATGGTTTCTTCTACGACTTTGCCTACGAGCGCCCGTTTACGCCCGAAGATCTCGAGAAGATCGAGAATCGCATGGAAGAATTGGTCAAAGCTGACCTGACTGTTGAGCGCTCTGTTATGTCGCGCCCTGCTGCGGTTGAACTGTTCAAGGAAATGGGCGAAAGCTACAAGGTACAGATTTTGGAGAGCATCCCGTCGGATGAAGATCTCTCTTTTTACAAGCAAGGTGAATTCATTGACCTGTGCCGCGGTCCCCACGTACCCAGCACGGGCAGGCTGAAAGCGTTCAAGCTCACCAAGGTGGCCGGTGCCTACTGGCGTGGTGATTCCAACAATGAAATGCTGCAGCGTATTTACGGCACCTGTTGGGCAGACAAAAAAGACCTGAAAGCCTACCTGCACCGCATTGAAGAAGCCGAGAAGCGCGATCATCGCAAGATTGGCAAAAAGCAGGATCTCTTTCATACCCAGGAAGAAGCGCCGGGCATGGTGTTCTGGCATCCTAAAGGCTGGCAGATTTATCTGGTGATTGAGCAGTATATTCGCAAGCGCCAGGTGGAATACGGTTACCAGGAAGTGCGTACGCCCCAGGTAGTCGATATGTCACTGTGGGAGAAATCCGGCCACGCCGACAAATTCTCCGAGAACATGTTTGCGGTGCATGACGACAACCGGGTTTACGCCATCAAGCCAATGAACTGCCCCTGTCACGTGCAAATCTACAACCAGGGCCTGAAGAGCTATCGTGATCTGCCGCTGCGTATGGCGGAGTTCGGTTCGTGCCATCGCAATGAGCCATCGGGCACACTCCAGGGCACCATGCGAGTACGGCAGTTTGTGCAGGACGACGCGCACATATTCTGTACCGAGTCCCAGATTCAGGCCGAGGTGCTGAAGTTTATCGACGAGCTGATTGAGGTCTACCACGACTTTGGCTTTGACGAGATCATCACCAAACTGTCATTACGTCCTGAGAAGCGTGTTGGCTCAGACGAGGTGTGGGATCGTGCCGAAAAAGCGCTGGCGGATGCACTGGCTGCCAGAGGCCAGGAATATGAAGTACAGCCAGGTGAAGGCGCTTTCTATGGCCCCAAGATTGAGTTTTCCTTGAAAGACTGCCTCGGTCGGGTCTGGCAGTGCGGCACCATGCAGGTTGATTTTATGACGGCAGGGCGCCTGGACGGCCAGTACGTGGACGAAAATGGCGATCGACAACCGCCGGTGATGCTGCATCGGGCCATGCTGGGTTCGTTTGAGCGCTTTATCGGCATCCTCATTGAAGAGTATGCCGGCGATATGCCGGAATGGCTGGCACCGGTACAAGCGGTGGTCCTGAATATTACCGACGACCAGGCAGGCTACGCCCAGGATGTTGCCAAAGCATTGAAAGCAAAAGGTTTTCGTGTCGACAGTGATGTGCGTAACGAGAAGGTGGGGTTCAAGATTCGTGAGCATACCATCCAGCGTGTGCCCTACCTGCTGGTGACCGGCGATCGGGAAGTGGAAAGTGGTGAGGTGGCGGTAAGATCCCGCACCGGCGAGGACCTTGGCAGTATGTCAGTTGAGGCATTTGCGCAACTGCTTGAAACCGCTGTAAAAAAACTGGGAAGAACGGCGTAAATATCGTTATAATGCCGGCCCCTAACCTAGCGGAGACGCTCTGATTAAGAAAGACGATTCTAAAAAAACGCGAATTAACGACGATATTGACGCCAAAACTGTTCGGCTGATCGATGAAGAAGGCGGTCAGGTAGGCATAGTATCTATCGAAGATGCGTTGGCTGCAGCAGCAAATGTCAGTCTCGATTTAGTGGAGATTGCCCCGGATTCCGACCCGATCGTTTGTAAGATCATGGATTACGGCAAGCACATCTTCGAAGCGAAGAAAGGCAAGGCAGCAGCAAAGAAAAAGCAGAAGCGCACCCAGGTTAAGGAAATGAAGTTCAGACCAGGGACGGAAGAAGGAGACTATCAGGTCAAACTACGCAACCTGACACGTTTCCTGAATGACGGGGATAAGGCCAAGGTAACCCTGCGGTTTAGGGGTCGCGAGATGGCACACCAGGAACTCGGCATGGAATTGCTGAAGCGGATCGAGGAAGACCTGGCCGAAATTGGCACGGTTGAACTCCACCCCAAAATGGAGGGCAGACAGCTCACCATGGTCCTGGCCCCAAGAGGTAAAAGGAAAGGCGGGCAGGCAATAGCCTGAACGAAACTCCAAAGCGAAGCGCCCCGGCGTTACGCCGACGGGCTCCAGTCTTTTAAACCTCAGTAAAAACACGGGATGGCCCCGAGTCATCGGGCGAGCTACCCATTATGAAAACTGTCGGCAGCCACAGGCTGGCCGAAAATTGCGGAGTTAAGAAAATGTCGAAGCTCAAGACTAAAAGCGGGGCGGCCAAGCGGTTCAAGAAGACTGCAAATGGCTACAAGCACCGCCAATCCTTCCGAAATCATATCCTGACGAAGAAGAGCACCAAGCGTAAGCGTCATCTGCGCGGATACAAGGACATTGCTGCGGCAGATGTGCCTTTGATCAGGCGCATGTTGGGCGAGTAGGTTCGCTTACTACCTCTTACCAACACAACGTGCTTTTTATTGTTTGAGCCTTAAGGGTTAAGGCTTGAAGGAAATTTCGGAGAATTCAAATGCCCAGAGTAAAACGCGGCGTCACCGCACATCGACGCCATAAGAAAGTATTAAAGCAAGCCAAAGGTTATTACGGTGCCCGCTCACGCGTGTTCCGCGTGGCCAAGCAGGCTGTTACCAAAGCCGGCCAGTATGCCTACCGCGACCGTAAGGTCAAAAAGCGACTATTCCGCGCCCTGTGGATTCAGCGTATTAACGCTGCCGCACGTGAACATGGTCTCTCCTACAGCCGCCTGATTGATGGGCTGAACAAGCTGAACGTGGAAATCGACCGTCGCGTCCTCGCCGACCTGGCCGTACACGAGAAAGAAGCGTTTGCAGCCCTGGTTGAGAAGGCAAAAGCCGCCGCATAGCCAGCTGGCGTTTTGCCAGGCTACGAGCATCGGGTTGTGAGTCGCAGCTATGCAACACAACCCGTCTCTCGAGGTTTGGAGCTGTAATACATGTCCGATTTGACTACCGTCACCCAGAATATTACTGCCAGTGCCATTGCTGCCGTTGAAGCATCAGCCGATGCCTCGTCGCTTGATGGTGTGCGCGTTCAGTATCTTGGCAAGAAGGGTGAACTCACTGATCTGTTAAAGGGCCTGGGGAAACTTTCCGCGGAAGAACGCCCGGCTGCTGGTGCTGAAATCAACAAGGCCAAGCAGGCGGTGCAGGATGCGATTAATGCGCGCAAGGATATTCTGGACAAGGCTGCGATTGATGTACGGCTCGCAGCAGAGACCATTGATGTCACGCTGCCGGGGCGCAATGCCGAGATAGGCGCGCTGCATCCTGTAACCCAGGTACTGCAGCGCATCGAATCTTTCTTCAAGAGCGCCGGCTACGATGTGGTGGAAGGCCCCGAGATAGAAGACGACTACCATAACTTCGAAGCGCTTAACCTGCCCGAGCATCACCCCGCGCGCGCCATGCATGACACCTTCTATTTTAATGCCAACCTGCTGCTGCGCACGCACACGTCGCCAGTACAGGTTCGCACCATGGAATCGCGCAAGCCACCGTTTCGCATTATCTGCCCGGGCCGGGTTTATCGCGTTGATACGCCTGATCCTTCACACCTGCCCATGTTCCATCAGGTAGAAGGATTGTTGATAGATCGTGATACCAGCTTTGCTGACCTCAAGGGCACCATTGTCGATTTCCTGCGTGTGTTCTTTGAACGGGATGATCTTCAGGTTCGTTTTCGACCTTCCTACTTCCCCTTTACAGAGCCGTCTGCTGAGGTGGACGTGCAGTGCGTGCATTGCCTTGGTAGCGGTTGTCGCACCTGCGGTGGTACCGGCTGGATCGAGATTATGGGTTCTGGCATGGTGCATCCGAAAGTGCTGGAGTATTCCGGCATTGATTCGGAAGAATTTACCGGGTTTGCGTTTGGTATGGGCCCCGACCGGCTGGCGCTATTGCGCTACGGCGTCGAGGACTTGCGTGCGTTTCTGGAAAATGATTTGAGGTTCCTGCGGCAGTTCAGCTGATTGGGCTTCCCTGCGGCAATTTGAGCATTCAGCAGCCAGCGGACCGCTGGCCCACACGAGGAGTTTTGCGTGAAATTTTCCGAGAACTGGCTTCGGGAGTTTGTTAACCCGGATCTGTCGACCACCGAACTGGTAGAGCAACTCACCATGGCGGGGCTAGAGGTGGACGGTGTGGAACCGGTTGCGGCAGCATTCAGCGGTATTGTTGTCGGAGAAATTCTGGAAGTGGCCTCGCATCCGGATGCCGACAAGCTGGTGGTATGCAAGGTGTCATCGGGTTCGGAAACTCACCAGGTGGTGTGTGGTGCACCCAACGCGCGTGCAGGCATCAAGGTGCCCTTTGCCACCGTTGGCGGACAGTTGCCAGATCTCAAGATCAAAAAAGCAAAACTGCGTGGTGTGGAGTCTTTTGGCATGTTGTGTTCCGAGCGCGAGCTTGGCATCTCTGACAACCATGCCGGGCTGATGGAACTGCCATTTGATGCACCGGTCGGTGAGAACATCCGAGATTACCTGAATCTCGACGATACGATCATCGAAGTTGACCTGACTCCAAATCGCAGTGACTGCCTGGGTATGATTGGCCTTGCGCGTGAAGCGGCAATTCTGGGTGATATCGAAATGACGCCACCTGCTGTGCCGGCGGTTGCTGCAACTATCAGTGACGAGTTTGACGTGCAGCTTGAAGCCGCTGATGCCTGCCCGCGGTTTGTCGGACGCGTGATCCGCAATCTCGATATCAAGGCAGCATCACCACTCTGGATGGTTGAGAAGCTGCGTCGTAGTGGCATCCGCAGTATTGATCCCGTGGTGGATGTGACCAACTTCATCATGCTGGAGTTGGGCCAGCCGATGCATGCCTATGATCTCGACAAGCTGCGCGGCAAAATCGTGGTTCGCCAGTCGAGAAGCGGAGAGTCGCTGACGCTGCTGGACAGCTCTGATATCTCCCTGCAGGATAATACCCTGCTGATTACTGATGATTCTGGCCCTATTGGGATCGCCGGTATCATGGGCGGCCTGTCTACTTCAGTGACCAAAACAACCAGCAATATTTATCTCGAGAGCGCGTTTTTTGCGCCCATGGCAATCGCCGGCAAGGCCCGCTCCTATGGCATGCACACCGACGCTTCCCATCGTTTTGAGCGAGGTGTGGACTGGGCAAACCAGGCGCGTGCAGTGGAGCGCGCAACCGCGTTGCTGCTGGAGACCTGTGGGGGAGAGGCGGGACCAACCCGGGAGACGGTTGCAAAGAGCGATCTGCCGCAGGTGCCGGATGTCAGGCTGCGCGCCAGCCGCATCAAGAGAATGCTTGGGATTGAGATAACGGACCAGCAGATCGACCGTATGTTGTCCCAACTCCATTTTGATGCCAAACAAATTTCAGGGCCCGACACGACCTGGATTGTGAGCCCGCCCTCACACCGGTTTGATATTGCGATTGAGGCTGACCTGATCGAAGAGATCAGTCGCATTTATGGTTACAACACCTTACCGGTGCGCACGCCAAAAACCCATCTGGCGATGGTGCCCGCACCCGAGGGTGAGTTGGAACTGGGCCGGTTGAAGCAACAGTTGGTCAGTCGCGGTTACTTTGAAGCAATCACTTACAGTTTTGTCGATAACGCCTCGAGTGCGGCGCTTGATCCTGAGCATGAGCCCATAGCTATTACCAACCCGCTCTCATCCGAAATGGGTGTGATGCGCACGACCCTCTGGCCTGGTCTGATCAAGTCATTGATTTATAACAGGAACAGGCAGCAGGACAGGGTTCGCCTGTTCGAGACAGGGCTTCGTTTTCGGCAGCCACCGAACCAACCGACGCTGGTACTGGATGCCATTGCGCAGGAGATGATGGTGGCGGGTGTTGTCTGCGGTAAGCGTTTCCCCGAAAATTGGGCCGATCCGAAGGAAGTTATTGATTTTTATGATGTTAAGGGTGATCTGGAGTCATTGTTCCAACTGACGCGCAGCGTTGATGAGTTCCAGTTTGAGCCAGCGACACACCCAGCCCTGCACCCGGGACAATCGGCGAGAATCATGCGAAACAGCGAGGAGGTCGGTTTTGTTGGCCTGCTGGACCCACGTGTGCAGCAAACACTGGATCTGGATTTGCCCGTCTACCTCTTTGAACTTCGGGTTGAGTCGCTGGTGAACAAGGCGGTTGCACAGGTGGCCAGCGTGTCGCGGCAACCTGAGATGCGGCGCGACATTGCGGTGATTGTAGATCACAATGTTATTGCGGCGGCTGTCCGCAAATGTATTAAAAATGCGGCTGGAGAGGCCTTGACAAACCTAAAGTTGTTTGACGTTTATCAGGGCAAAGGTATTGATCCTGCTAGAAAAAGTATGGCTTTGGGCTTGACCTTCCAGCATCCTTCACGCACTCTTACCGAAGACGAGATTAACCAGTCTGTGGACAATATTGTGGGTGCTCTGGCGAATGAGTTGGGCGCCAGTTTGCGAGGCTAAAGCTTTAGGGATCGATACATGGGTGCGTTAACCAAAGCTGAGATGGCTGAAAAGCTGTTTGAAGAGCTGGGTTTGAATAAACGCGAGGCCAAGGAAGTCGTTGAACTGTTCTTCGAGGAGGTGCGTGCCTCCCTCGAGCAGAACGAACAGGTCAAACTTTCAGGGTTTGGTAATTTTGATCTCCGCGATAAAAGCCAGCGACCTGGCCGCAATCCAAAAACAGGCGAAGAGATACCTATCACTGCGCGTCGCGTTGTAACTTTCAGGCCAGGGCAGAAGCTCAAGGCCAGAGTAGAGGCATATGCTGGACCCAGATCATAACGCGGAACTGCCCCCGATCCCGGGGAAGCGCTATTTCACCATCGGTGAAGTCAGTGGTTTGTGCGCAGTAAAGCCTCACGTGCTTCGATACTGGGAGCAGGAGTTTCCGCAGCTTAAGCCAGTCAAGCGTCGTGGCAACCGGCGTTACTATCAGCGACAGGATGTGCTGATGATCAGGCAGATTCGCTCACTGCTATATGATCAGGGTTTTACCATTGGTGGTGCCCGGCAGCGTCTCTCAGGTGAAGAGCAGGCCGAAGACAATACGCAGTATCGGCAGCTTATCCAGCAGATGATTGTCGAACTTGAAGAAGTGCTGGAAGTACTGAAAGCCTAGAGGCGTTCAAAGCCTCGCATCTTGACCAAGGTTCCTTTAAAATCCCGCACCTCAATCGGGGCGTAGCGCAGTCTGGTAGCGCACCACACTGGGGGTGTGGTGGTCGTAGGTTCAAATCCTGCCGTCCCGACCAAATTCCCTGGTCATCCCGACCGAAGGCCCGCGGGGCCAACCACCCCCGTCATCCCGACCGAAGGCCCGCGGGGCCGTAGCGGAGGGATCTCGCTATAAACCCCGGGATTTCTCCGTTCCGCGGCTGACGCCGCTCCAGTCGAAACGACATGGGTGCGTCGTCCCGACCGAAGGCCCGCGGGGCCAACCACCCACGTCATGCCGACCGAAGGCCCGCC
>CAYGNA010000024.1:0-12934 GCA_964351065.1 uncultured Pseudomonadales bacterium | reverse complement strand
CCGACCGAAGGCCCGCGGGGCCAACCACCCACGTCATGCCGACCGAAGGCCCGCCAGGGCCGTAGCGGAGGGATCTCGCTGTTGACCCCGGGATTTCTCCGCTACGGTCGAAATGACAGGCTTTCTACGGTCGAAATGACAGGCTTGCTGTGGTCGAAAGGACAGGCCAGCGGACAATAAGTTGTACCCGAACACCACCTTCGAAGTTATTACCCTTTCCACCTCGCAGCGGCGCGGCGTTGTGCCGTCGAGTGTACCGTACATGTTGCCGCCGTTGTCCGAGGTAAAGATGACAATCGTGTCCTCGGCCAGTCCGAGGTCATAGGACAGGGCGGCCTGATTCACTGACCAGCTATTGTTCCAGCCTGACCTCGTCAAAATGTCCTTCTGCCAGGGTGATGCCCAGCCTGGAAGGCTATTGACCCGTCAACAACGCCGCGCGGCTCGGCGAGCAGTGTGGGCTGGCCGAGTAAGCATTGGAAAACCGCATGCCTTGAGCGGCCAGGCGATCGATGGCTGGCGTCTGGTAGACATCGCTGCTGTAGACCGCTGTATCCGACCAGCCCAGATCGTCTGCAAGAATGACGATGACATTGGACGGTGCGTCCGGCGACGCAGTTTCTGGCAGGTATTCAACATCATGGTTTCCGGAGAATCTGCAGGCTATCAACCAGCCACTGCGTGTTTTCGCGCTTTGCGCCCCGTTGGCCTCACTATACAATCCAAGGATGCCCGAAGGTTCACTATTATTGCCCGGCGTGTGTCTGCTTGCGACCTGGGTGCTCAGCCACATCTTTCGCTTTGCGGCGCTGCGTTCGCGTCTGCTGGCCGTGCCGGACCATCGCAGCGCACATAAGGTTGCAACCCCTACAGGTGCGGGTGTGGCATTCCTTGTCGTGTTCTATGTTGGGCTTCTTGTTGATTCGGGATCGGCCGATGTATCAGCCGTCTGGTTGGCGCCCCTGTTTGTTGGGCTAATTGGTCTGGTGGACGACATTCGTCCGCTGTCCGTCAGCATCAGGGCACCGCTTTATGTGCTGGCGGCGGGTTGGTGTGTGTTCTGGGTTGGATTCCCGGTGCTCCATGTTTTTGGCATAGCGATCAATTCGGGCTGGTTTGGTCTTTTGTTTGGTGTGATCTCGCTGGTGTGGCTGCAGAACCTCTATAACTTCATGGACGGTATTGATGGTATAGCCGCTTTGGAAGCTGCATTTGTCTGCCTGGCGGCGCTGCTGATTGGCGGGATGGATGAGTGGAGCCCAACACTCCTGCTGCTTGTGGCTGTTTCCCTTGGATTTCTGCTGATTAACTGGCCACGCGCCCGCGTGTTTATGGGTGACGCGGGGAGCAGTTTCCTTGGACTCTCTTTGGGTTTGCTGGTGCTCGCCGAGGCCTCTGTTGGTGTTTTTGTATGGATGATCCTGCTTGGCGTGTTTGTCACCGATGCCTGCCTCACGATATTGATTCGGTGGCGACGAGGTGAACGAATTCATGAGCCTCATAACCTGCATGCTTATCAACATCTGACCCGACGTTTTGGTGCTGCTGCCGTGCTGCTTGGAATTTTGGCCATCAATACCCTGTGGCTACTGCCCATCGCTTATTTGGCCAATAACGCTCAGGAATATGCACTGTTTCTGCTAATATTTGCTGCGATTCCACTGCTGATTGTGGCGGCATTGAGTGGTGCCGGGCAGGCGCAACCGAGACTTGAATGGCTGAAGACAAAACAGACGACATAGAGCAGGGGCTGTCGGACCGCAGCAAGCGCATCATCATGATGTGTGGCGATGCTGTGCTGATACCGCTGGCACTCTGGTCTGCCGTGGTGTTGCGATACGGTGATATTTATAAAGATGTAACCACCTTCTGGTGGTTGTTCCCATTGACTACCGCTGTCGGCGTCTTTGCAATGCAGAAGTTTGGACTCTATCGCGCCATCGTGCGCTATATAGGGCCCAGTTCGATGGTACCGGTTGTGCAGGGCATCAGCGTTGCCGCGCTTGCGGTATCACTGCTTGCCTATATCACCGGCGCTGTATCGTTCCCCCGCTCTGCCCCCATGATTTTCTGGTTTATTGGCATCATGTTTGTGGGCGGCGCGCGCATTGCGGTGCGTACCTACTTTTATGGGCTTTTCAACAACTACCTGACACGGGAGCCGGTGGCGATCTACGGCGCTGGCGAGACAGGCGCACAGCTTGCAGTGGCGCTGCTGAGTGATACCCGCTATATGCCGGTTGCTTTTATCGATGATGACCGCAGCCTGCGCAAGAACACAATTCACGGCGTGCGGGTCTACGATGCCGAGCATATTGACCGGCTGGTGTACGACCGGGGCGTCAAACAGATCCTGCTCGCAATGCCGTCTGCCACTACCCAGCAGCGCAAGCTGATTCTCGAAAAGTTGTCAGAGTTGCCGGTCCATATTCGTACCGTGCCCAGTTTTACCGAGCTGATTACCGGCGCGGCAAACGTCACGGAAATCAAGGAAGTTGAAATTGGCGATCTGCTGGGCCGGGATGTGGTACCCGCTGATGTTGAGCTGTTAGCACAGTCGATTGAGTGCAGGAACGTCATGGTGACAGGCGCTGGTGGCACCATTGGCTCTGAACTTTGTCGCAAAATCCTGAAGCTCAATCCGCGGCGGCTGGTGTTGTACGACAACTCCGAGTTTTCGCTCTACAACATTGAAAACGAATTGCGTCCGCTTACTGGACCTGAAACCGAGCTGATCGTCCTGCTGGGGTCAATCCTGAACCACGGCCATCTTTCCATGGTAATGGATGATTTTGGCGTAGAGACCCTCTACCACGCTGCTGCCTATAAGCATGTGCCAATGGTTGAGCGCAATGTAATTGAAGGTGTACGCAACAACGTCGTGGGCACCTGGCACGTGGCGCGTGCTGCGGAGGAGAATCGGGTAGAGGAGTTTGTACTGATCTCCACGGACAAGGCCGTGCGACCAACCAACGTGATGGGCGCGTCCAAGCGCCTGGCCGAACTCATCGTGCAGGCGTTTGCTGCAAGAGAAAACCATACGCGGTTTTGTATGGTGCGTTTTGGCAATGTGCTGCGGTCATCCGGGTCAGTGGTCCCCGTTTTTGAACAACAGATCCTGAACGGCGGTCCGGTTGAGGTCACCCATAAAGACGCAACCCGCTATTTCATGACGGCTTCCGAGGCAGCAGAACTGGTTATCCAGGCCGGAGCAATGGCCACAGGTGGTGACCTGTACGTGCTCGACATGGGTGAACCGGTGAGCATTAATGAACTTGCCAAAAAAATGATTCACCTGCACGGCAAAGAAATCTCGGTCGAGAGAAATGCCACCCACGATGGCCAAATCGCCATTGAGTACATCGGGCTTCGACCGGGTGAAAAGCTCAATGAGGAACTGGTGATTGGCCAGCGTATTGCCGGCACCCGGCATCCCAAGATACTCAAGGCGGAAGAAGATTTTCTGCCCTGGGAACAAATCCGCGATATCTGCCAAACACTCGAGTATGCCTGCGAGAGTGCTGACTATATTGCCGTGCAGAAAATGCTTGAGGAACACGTGGCGGGGTATCGCATGGTTGATAGCGATGTTGACCCGATACTGCTGGTAGAGCGCGCCAAGCGTCGGGCTGGTACGTCGAACGTGACGCCTTTCCAGAAGAAAGAGGATTAATGCCGATTCGCGTGCTGCACGTGTTTCGTACCTACCTGCCTGATACCCGTGGTGGTGTACAGGAAGTCATCCGCCAGATCTGTCTCAGTACCGCCGCCCTGGGTGTCGAAAATCGTGTGTTTGTACCCAGCACCTTACCCGAGCCGCGTGAAATTGTTGGTGAAGGCGCGCTCACTGTTCGTGTAAAACTGGACTTTGAAATACAGTCCTGCGGTTTCTGTTTCACCGGTATTCCCGAGTTCAGGCGCCAGGTCGCCTGGGCAGACATTGTGCACTATCACTTTCCCTGGCCATTCCAGGATGTCATGCACTTTCTCTGTGGTGTGAATAAGCCAACGCTTGTTACCTATCATTCGGACATTGTGCGGCAACGCGCGCTGTTGATACTTTACGCCCCCCTGCTGAATCGTTTTCTGGATAGTGTTGACTGCATTGTTGCAACCAGTCGTGAATATGCGCAGTCAAGTGAATACCTGTTGCCGCGGGCGGACAAGGTCGCAGTGATTCCTCTTGCCCTGGACGAGCAGGCTTATCCGGCCGTCGCGGATACACACCTGGCAGCAGTCAGGGCTCAGTTCGGTGAGGGCTTTTTCTTTTTTATTGGCATGCTGCGCTACTACAAGGCCCTGCATATCCTGATAGATGCGGCTCGTCAGGCGCCCAACTGCCAGATTGTGATTGCAGGTATTGGACCCATGGAAGCATCCCTGAAGGCGCAGGCAGCTGATCTGGGCTGTCAGAACGTCACGTTTGCGGGGGCGGTGGATGATGAGACCAAGGTTGCGCTCCTCAGGCTCTGTCGTGGCGTTGTGTTTCCTTCGTTTCTGCGGTCCGAGGCTTTTGGCGTCACGCTGCTTGAAGGTGCCATGTATGGCAAGCCGCTTATTTCGGCAGGCTCTGATACCGGTACAAGCTATGTTAATCGACATAATGAAACAGGACTGGTAGTGCCTCCCTCTGATCCGGCGGCAATGGCCGATGCCATCTGGCAACTGGCTTCAGACCCGACCCTGGCAACCCGCCTCGGTGAGGGCGCGCGCGCGCGTTTTGAAGAACTGTTCACTGCCAGGACGATGGGTGAAAAATACGTGCTGGAATATAACCGTCTGGTGGGTGAGCATTGAGAATTGCAGTTGATGCCAGGCCGCTTTGCGTCCCCACGTTTGGTATTGGCCGCTACACCAGGGCAATTCTTGATCGGCTTATTGCCGGGTCCGAGCACGAGTGGTACCTGTATGCTGATCGGCCGTTTCTGTTTGGCTACGAGGACAGGCCAAACGTAGTGCAGCGCTACTTCGAGACGACCAATCATGCATTCAGCCTGTTTCGTACCCAGTGGACATTTGCACGTTGGGCCGCTGATGATGGTGTTGATGTGTACTGGTCACCACGCCATCACCTGCCAATTCTGCTGAATCATAAAATCCCGACGGTGCTGACAATCCATGACCTTGTCTGGAAACGTTATCCGCACACCATGCTCACCGCCAATCGTGTTGTTGAGCAGTGCCTGATGCCGGTTTCACTGCGTAAGGCTGACGCCATCATTTCGGTGTCCGAAGCGACCAGGGACGATATCGGAACCTTTTTCCCTGGTGCGCTGCGCAAGGTCACGGTTGTACCGGAAGCAGCGGATTCCATTAGCGTCGCGATGCAGCCTGCGCCCAACCCGTACTTTCTTTTTGTTGGCACACTGGAACCGCGCAAAAACCTGTTGACGCTGGTGGAGGCCTTTTCCATAGCCCTGCCAGATTTGCCACCCGATTGCCGATTGGTCATCATTGGTGCAAAGGGCTGGAACATGTCACTTGAAAAAATCATCCACGCATTTTCTATGCAGGACAGGGTAGAACTGTTGGGGCACGTCAGAGATGGGGTGCTGCATCAGCATCTTGCCGGAGCGATTGCCCTGTGCTTGCCTTCAGTCTACGAGGGGTTTGGCCTGCCCGCACTCGAGGCGATGCAGCACGGTACGCCGGTGATTGGCTCGAACACCTCATCGATTCCCGAGGTCGTCGGTGGCGGCGGTATTCTCATTGACCCGCTCTCAGCTGATGACATGGCAGAGGCACTGGTTCAAATGGCAAACAATCCAACAAAACGTGAAGCGTTTTCACAGGCCGCGCTTGAACAGGCTGCAAAGTTTTCCTGGGATCGAACTGCGCGGGACACCCTGGCGCTACTCGAGACGGTTGTTGCCCGGCGTTGATGTCCAGGCGAGCGCAATCGGCAGCCAGAACACAATCCAGAGATGGTCGACGTGGTTCAGCAACCGATCGCCGTCAATGGCCAGGGTGACAATGGCAAATACACATCCGCCCACGGCCAGGGCTGTTCGCTGGTCAAAGCGACTGCTGACCAACTCCAGCAGCGTGGTCAGTATGATGGCAACCAGAAGTGTAAGCCCTACGGCGCCCCCGTAAAAAAGCGTGGCCAGGTAAACCGAATGGGCATGGTCAAACCTTAGATTCTGCCAGGTGACACTGCTGTCTGTCCCGATGCCCTGGCCAAACAACCAGTTACCAGCCTGGACGCGATCGATGATGGCGGCCCAGATCTCAGGCCGAAAACTCAGTGCGCGACGAAGTATGTTGTCTCCCAGGCCAGCGGCGAATGCAACGGCGATAAGCAAACCTGCGCCCACCACAATACAGGCCATGGCAATCAACTTGCGCTTTGCTGTCAGTGCCGGATTGATGAGGATGATGGCCGCGAGTGCGGCCAGCAAGCCGAGCCACACGCTGCGCGTGCCAGTGAGTATGACGGCCCAGACAAGGCAAAGGGCCGCGGCAACGAGCAAAAGTTGACGTACCACCGATGTTTCGAACACTAGTCGCGTCAGCGCAAACACCAGTGGTATCGCATAGGACACAGCGCTAATTACCGGATTGTAAATTCGGCCAAAGGCATAGAGCCGATCGGTTTCATCCAGTGGGTTGAAGTCAGCGGTGTGGAACAGGTAGATCGAGATGGCTGCTGACATGCTGGCAACGATGATGAGCAGGTCGATAGCGTGCGCCAGCATGTAGGGCAGGTGGCGATGTGTGATGAGAATACTGAACAGGAATCCCACTAGAAGCACAGCGTAGCCCAGTGGTCGCATTGAGACAGTCTCACTCCAGAGGCTGCTCGCGGCAAGATAGGTGATGAATACCAGGGCTGCAATAATCCGCCGGTCCATAAACACTGACCTGGCTTCAGCCGAAGCAGTACAAAGCGCCACAAAAGCCAAGCCGCCCAGGTATGCCGGAAAAAAGGCAACCTGGCCATCATCACCCAGGTAGTAGGCGACAAACAGGAGTATCAGCATGGCCGCCTGGCACCAATAGAGGCCTTGAATAATGTGCGATTTAATGATGTTGGGCTTCTTTAATTCGGGTGGCATATAATAACGCGCTTTTAGTCACTACAGCCGATTTGTGATGCCGAAAATCCAACCCGTTATATTATGTGGAGGTGCAGGTTCCCGCCTGTGGCCTGCGTCTCGCCAACTCTATCCCAAGCAGTTCCTGTCGCTGGTAGATGATCACTCGCTGTTGCAGAACACGGTGTTGCGATTGAAAGGCCTTGAAGCTGAATCGCCGGTGGTTGTGTGTAACCACGAGCATCGTTTCCTGGTGGCGGAACAACTGCGCGCAATTGACGAAGACGCACGGGAGATTATCCTGGAACCGGTGGGGCGCAACACTGCGCCGGCTATAGCACTGGCGGCATTGCGTTGTCGGGATCATGACCCCGATTCGATTCTGCTGGTACTGTCTTCTGACCACGTCATCGTTGATGTGGCAGCATTTCACGGGGCGATTGACCAGGCTGTGCAGCTTGCCCAGCAGGGCCGGCTGGTGACCTTTGGCATTGTGCCAACTGCGCCCGAGACTGGCTACGGCTATATTAAGCCGGGTGAAGCCTTGTCAGTTGGATCAACTGTTGCCGCGTTTGTGGAAAAGCCTGACGCGGACCTGGCCGCCAGCTATGTGCGCGACGGGTATCTCTGGAACAGCGGTATGTTTGCGTTTGGCGCGGCCACCTTTCTGCAGGAACTGGCGCAGCATCGCCCCGATATACTGGCTGCCTGTGAGCAGGCCGTAGCCTCGCTGACCATGGATGCTGACTTTGCCCGTATTGATGCGGCGAGTTTTGCAGCTTGTCCCGCTGAGTCTATCGACTATGCCGTGATGGAGCCTACCGAGCACGCTGCGGTAGTGCCGCTCTCAGCGGGCTGGAGTGACATTGGGTCCTGGTCAGCGCTGCTTGATGTGCTGCCCCAGGACGAGAAGGGCAACAGCGTCTTTGGTGACGTGATCGCCAATGATGTGGCGCACAGCTACATTCGGGCGGAGCATCGGCTGGTGTCAGTGGTTGGGCTGGACAATGTGATTGTGGTTGAAACCGCGGATGCGGTGCTGGTTGGTAACCGCGCACAGATGCAGCAAGTGAAGAACGTGGTTCAGCAGTTGAACGACTGCAGCAGGAACGAACCCATCACCCATCGGAAAGTGTTTCGGCCCTGGGGGCATTATGAGGGAGTAGATGACGGCGATCGCTACCAGGTCAAGCAGATTGAGGTTAAGCCCGGCGCGTCCCTGTCGCTGCAAAAACACCACCACCGTGCTGAACACTGGATCGTGGTCAGCGGTACGGCCAGAGTGACACGGGGTGAAGATGTGTTTGAGCTGAGCGAAAACGAATCGACCTATATACCACTGGGCGTCAAACACCGACTGGAAAACCCGGGCCGGATTCCGCTGCGCATCATTGAGGTGCAGTCGGGGTCGTATCTTGGTGAGGATGACATTGTGCGGTTTGAGGATACCTACGGGCGGAGTTAGGTGAACCGCTGATTCTAAAGTGGGGAGTGGTGAGTGGTGAGTGTTGAGAGGGATGGGAGATGCCTTTCTTCGCTGGCTTGCGGCCCTCCGGGCTAGGCGCCCCCGGCTCCCCTCACTTGGTCAGGAGCCCCTTTCAGGGTCTCCTTCCACGCGCTCGGCGCTGCGCTTGAAGGCTCAAAAACGGATGTCCCGGCACGCTCGCAAACCAACGAAAGAAAGGATATCCCGGCCCGCTGGCTTGCCCTCTCATCTGATCCTGACATCCTGTCGATCCCCGGGCACCAATGCTAGAATGTTGGCCTTCGTCTGAGGATCAATGAGTCATGTTACGAAAGTGTCTGTTTCCGGCCGCGGGGTATGGAACCCGGTTCCTGCCGGCCACCAAAGCCATGCCCAAAGAAATGTTGCCAATCGTTAGCAAGCCGCTAATTCAGTATGGCGTGGAAGAGGCCATCGAGGCGGGGCTGACCAATATTGGTTTTATCTCCGGTCGCGGTAAGCGCGCAATCGAAGACCACTTTGATATTTCCTACGAACTCGAGCACCAGATTGCTGGCACCTCCAAGGAGAATCTGCTGCAGGAGATCCGGGAGGTTATCGAGCGTTGTACCTTTTCTTATACCCGGCAGGTGGAAATGAAGGGTCTGGGGCACGCGATCCTGACGGGCGAGAACCTGGTTGGTCAGGAGCCGTTCGCCGTGCTGTTGGCAGATGACCTCTGTATGAATGACGGTGGCGACGGTGTGCTAAAGCAGATGGTCGCGCTGTACAACGAGTACCAGTGTCCGATTGTTGCCATAGAGGAAGTCCCCTCTGATCAGACACAGAACTATGGTGTCATCGCGGGTGATGAGATTCAGCCCGGCCTGTTCAAGATCAGGGAAATGGTTGAGAAGCCGGCACCAGAAGAAGCGCCTTCCAATCTGGCCATCATCGGTCGATACATCCTCACGCCAGATATCTTTGATATTTTGCGTGGCACAGAGCCGGGTCGTGCGGGCGAGATCCAGATTACTGACGCGATTGCGCTGCAGGCGAAGCGACGTATGGTGCTTGCCTATAAGTTCAAGGGGCGGCGATTTGACTGCGGTAGCATTGAGGGTTTTGTTGAAGCAACCAATCACGTTTTTAACGAACATTACAAGAAACAGGGATCAGACTGAGCTATGCGTATATCGATTGTAGGAACCGGCTATGTTGGGCTGGTGACCGGTACCTGTTTCGCCGAAATGGGCAATGAAGTCACCTGCGTTGACATAGATGAAGCCAAGCTGGATAAGTTACGGGCCGGCATAGTACCGATCCATGAGCCTGGCCTCGATGGTATGATTGCAGCCAACACCGCAGAGGGGCGGCTTACCTTTTCGAGTAAACTTGATGACTCGCTGCACGAATCCCAGGTTATTTTCATTGCGGTAGGTACGCCACCCAATGAGGATGGCAGTGCTGACCTGTCGCACGTGCTTGCAGTGGCGCGCGAGATTGGTCAAAAGTTGCAGTCCCCGATTGTTGTAGTGGACAAGTCAACGGTACCGGTTGGCACGGCCGACAAGGTGCGGGCTGCCATAGCAGCAGAACTCGAGGCGCGTGGTGTTTCCGTTGAGTTTGATGTTGTCAGCAATCCCGAATTCCTGAAAGAGGGTGCGGCTATAGGCGACTTTATGTCACCTGACCGTATTGTGGTGGGCACACACAGTGATCGCAGTCGCGTGCTGATGCGGGAACTGTATTCACCTTTTTCACGCAACCACGACAAACTGCAGTTCATGGGCGTACGTGATGCGGAAATGACTAAATACGCGGCCAACGCCATGCTGGCAACCAAAATTTCATTCATGAATGAAATTGCCGCCATGTGTGAACACTTTGGTGTGGACGTGGAAAATGTGCGTAAAGGTATTGGGTCTGATGAACGCATTGGCTACTCGTTTATTTATCCGGGTGCTGGCTACGGCGGTTCCTGTTTCCCCAAAGATGTGCGGGCCCTGATATCCATGGCATCGGAGATGGGGCTTGAGGGCGCTATCTTTCGTGCTGTTGAAACACGGAACCAGGCCCAGAAGCTGCTGTTGATGGACAAAGTCACGCGGCGATTAGGCGAGAATCTGGCTGGCAAGACGTTTGCCCTGTGGGGGCTGGCATTCAAGCCGGAAACTGACGATGTTCGCGAGGCGCCGGCCTTGCAAATGATTGAGCAACTGCTTGGTGCGGGTGCTTCGATACGCGCTTATGACCCAAAAGCTGTAGAAACCACAAAACAGGCGCTAAAACATCTCGATACGTCAAATCTCACGTATGTGAGTACGCCTAACGAGGCACTACAGGGTGCGGACGCACTGGTAATCATGACAGAGTGGAAAGTGTTCCGGCAGCCGGATTTTCGTCGGCTGGCGAATACACTAACCGACAAGATTATCTTTGATGGTCGCAATATGTACGATCCTGATCTGGTCGCCAATTATGGTTTGGTCTATGTGGGTATAGGCCGGACTTCAGAGCCGTTCCCGGGATAGTTATGGCGATTCTGGTAACTGGCGCAGCAGGATTTATCGGGTTCCATGTGGCATCAACCCTGCTCTCGCGGGGTGAAACTGTGGTGGGTGTTGATAACGTCAACGACTACTACGATGTCACCTTAAAAGAAGCCCGGCTTGGCGAACTCGGTCGGCATGCGAACGCGGCAAACTTCAGGTTTTGTCGACTGGATATCAAGGATGCAGCTGACGTCGACGCGGTGTTTCGTGATCACGGCGTAGATAGGGTGATTCACCTGGCAGCCCAGGCCGGGGTGCGCTACTCGATTGAGAATCCGCGGGCCTATATTGAGTCCAATGTGATGGGCTTCCAGAACATCCTGGAAGCCTGCCGCGAGCAGAATGTCCAACACCTGGTCTATGCATCGTCCAGTTCGGTGTACGGCAACAATACCAAGGTGCCTTATGCCGTCAGCGACAACGTTGACCACCCCATTTCAACTTACGCCGCGACAAAAAAATCAAATGAGTTGATGGCCCATGTCTACAGCCACCTGTTTGGTTTGCCGACAACCGGGCTTCGATTTTTTACGGTCTATGGTCCCTGGGGCCGTCCTGACATGTCGCCGTTTATCTTTGCGAAGGCTATTTTTGCAGGCGCTCCCATTAAACTCTTTAACTATGGTAATCACAGCCGGGACTTCACTTACATTGACGATATTGTTGACGGTATCATCATGACCTTTGATGGGCCTCCGGCCAGTACCGATGGCGCGCCCTACGCGGTACACAACATTGGTAACCATCAACCCGTCAATCTGCGCGATTATGTTGCGATTTTCGAGCGGGAGATCGGACGTGAAGCGGTGATTGAACTTGCGCCCATGCAACCGGGTGATGTCGAATCGACGTTTGCTGACATATCGACCCTGCAGGAACAGTTTGGCTATCAACCAGCTGTTTCTATCGAAGCCGGCGTTAAACGCTTTGTTTCCTGGTACCGGGAGTACCATCATCTTGTTTAATGCCTCATGAGCGCATGATGGACGCTCTCCTCGCGGGTACTGTCATTGTCCTGGTCATTGGGATGTTGGCAGTCACGCGTTACTCAACCGAAGTAGTGCTGATGGCGGGGCTAACGATCCTGTTGGTCTTTGGCGTGCTGACGCCAGAACAGGCACTGATCGGATTTGCCAACCCAGGTCTGGCCACCGTGGCAGTACTTTATGTGGTTGTCGCGGGGATGCGGGAAACTGGTGCAGTTGCCTGGGTAGCGGCCAGCCTGTTGGGCCGGCCTGTGTCGCTCGCTGGTGCCTATACCCGCATGATACTTCCTGTCGCCTTCCTGAGTGC
The DNA here is from genome assembly GCA_964351065.1 of uncultured Pseudomonadales bacterium. Lineage (GTDB taxonomy): Bacteria > Pseudomonadota > Gammaproteobacteria > Pseudomonadales > Azotimanducaceae > JANQJA01. The sequence continues at coordinate 605 of CAYGNA010000024.1, read as the reverse complement.
CTTTGTTAACAATACGCCTATTGTCGCAATGATGATTCCGGCGGTACGTGACTGGGCCAGACGTACCGGTCTTGCTGCTTCCAAGCTACTGATGCCGCTCAGCTTCGCAGCGATGGTGGGTGGTACCTGTACGATTATCGGTACCAGTACCAACCTTGTGCTCAATGAAATGCTGGTGGCAGAAACAGGTAGCGGTCTTGGCTTTTTTGACCTTGCCATTATTGGTGTTCCCTGCACGCTGCTGGTGTTCGTTTTTATGCTGCTGGTTGGGCGTCACTGGCTGCCGGAACGTATTGATCGGGCGATTGATGCGGATGCCGTCAAACAGTACCTGGTTGAAATGCTGGTTGAGGAGGGGAGTTCACTGGCCGGCAAGTCTGTGCAGGAAGCCGGTTTGCGCCACTTGCCTGGTCTATACCTGATGGATATAGAGCGCAAAGGCATGACAATTCCTGCCGTCGCGCCCGAGGAGATATTGGCAGAAGGTGATGTGCTGGTGTTCACGGGGATGGTCGATTCAGTTGCCGATCTGCGCCGTTTCGATGGCCTGCGCATTGCTTCTGATCACGTCTCCAGACTCGATGCCAAACGTGGTAGTCATTCAC
>CAYGNA010000023.1:6601-21667 GCA_964351065.1 uncultured Pseudomonadales bacterium | reverse complement strand
CGCCAGCACTGTGCCAGGAGCGGAACAGCCGATTGGGTTTCGTCTTATGGCAGTGGAAGGACCCATGGCGCGCACGGTGGAAGATCTCAAGCTCGCATTGTCTGTACTGGCAGGCTGGCACTCCCGGGATCCGTTCTCTGTCACAGCCCCGCTGACTGGTGCGCCTGCGCCGAGGAAAGCTGCGTTGGTCACAGAAATGCCATTCTCCAGCTTGCCGGGGTCGTTTGTTGACGCTATTCATCGCGCTGGCAAAGTGCTGCAGGATGCAGGCTGGGAAGTAGAGGAAGTGGCCGTGCCGGAACTGGCACGTGTCAACGAAATATGGGGGCGGGTGTTGGGGGCCGATATCCAGGCCATGTTGCCACTCTTGTCCCAGATGATGAGTGAGGGCCCGGTTAACCTGCTGCATGGGCTGCTCGAACATTACAATCCCGCTGAACTGCATACCACCCAGGTCTTTCTGGAAAGAGATCGCCTGGCCATGGCCTGGTCCCGCCTGTTTATGGACTGGCCCCTGGTTATCGGTCCGACATGGGCAGACCAACAGTTCAAACACGATGCAGACCTCGAACCGGTAACCGGTATTGAGACAACGTTGAATCGTTTGCAGTTCATCACGCCCGGCAACCTGCTGGGCATTCCCTCGGTTGCGTTGCCCTGTGGTTTTGCTGATGGTTTGCCACTGGGCGTGCAGATTTATGCCGAGCGTTGGCGAGAAGACCTGTGTCTTGGTGCGGCCAGCCTGATTGAAGCCTCGCTGGGAGCGGTCATACCCATCGATCCGGCAGTGTGATGCCGCGAGGGGAGAGAACGGTCCACCTTGGGCTGATACTGGTTGCGACGCTGGCGGTTTACCTGCAGGTGGCTGAACACTACTTTGTCTGGGACACAATTCCTTTTGTCCTTGAGAATCCGTGGCTACGCAATCCAGACCTCACAGATTTCTGGGCCATGACCACCCAGGCACACTACGCCAACTGGCAACCGCTAGTGTGGTACTCCCACGCGCTCGACTTTTTCCTGTTTGGCGAAAACCCGACAGGGCACCACCTGATGAACGTCGGCCTGCATCTGGTTAATGCCTCGCTCGTGTATTGCCTGGTGCTGCAGGTTCTGTCGGTTCAACAGCGAGCTGCCGGTTGGATTGCCTGCCTGACGGCGCTTGGGTTTGCGCTGCATCCACAGCACGTCGAATCCGTTGCCTGGGTGGTCGAGCGCAAGGATGTGCTCTACAGCATTTTTACGCTGGGGTGTTATCTTGCCTACCTGCATAGTCGCAGGCATCGAAGCCGTCGCGCGGGGTTTGTCGCCTGGTTGCTGTTTGCCCTGGCCCTGCTGGCTAAACCCATGGCTGTCACGGTGCCGGTGATACTCATCCTGCTGGACCTTGCCCCACTGCGCCGGTTTGACCTGACCATCAGAGATCTCGTACGGGCGGTGTTTGAAAAGATGCACTACTTTCTGTTGAGCATTGGTGTTGCACTCATTACCCTGCAAACACAAACCATGGCAATGCCGGATGCGTTGCCGCTTTGGGTAAGTGCGCTGAATGCGCTTCATAACATCTGGTTCTACATTGCCTGCTATTTGTACCCGCTTAACCTCTCGCCGTTTTATCCTTTCCCGACAATGGCAGAGATGCTCTCGCCGGAATTCTGGCTGACCTGTGTGCTATTTTTCTTTGGCATGGCGGGGGTTGTAAGCTATAGCTGGATTAAAGATGTGCGCTGGCCGCTGGTCCTTTTCGGGTTTTACCTTGTGACGCTGCTGCCGGTTTCCGGGCTTATTCACGTGGGTTCGGCAAAGGCGACTGATCACTATGTTTACCTCGCGACCTTACCGCTTTCCCTGCTGTTGCCGCTTGCCGGCTACTGGGTGTTGCAGCGGATGCCGAGAATCAAGGCAGGTGTGTTCGGTGTCGGCGTTGCCTACTTTCTTGCGCTGGCAGTGGTCACACATCACCAGGTACAGGTCTGGCAAAATCCACTGACGCTCTGGACGAGGGTAGTACAACTGCACCCGGATTCGGCGTATGGCCATCGCAATCTGGCAGCCGTTTACCTGTCAATGGGTGAGACTGATCTTGCGCTTGAACATGCTCAGCTTGGTGCCCGGTTGGGTGGCGCGCCTGCACAGCAATACCTGGAGGCGCTGCTGCAGCAACTCAACGACGGACAGGCTGACCAGTGATCGGTACAATGTTGCCTGGTTTGGCTTGCTGGCCAGTTTTCACCAATTTGAATCTGACCAACCAATGTCTTGCCAACTAATCTTTTTATCCAACTTTTTTGACCAATTTTGTTACTAACTTTTTTATAAGGGAAAGGGGCGACAAGTGAATCCTGGAACAGTGGGTGTTTGGTACTTTACGGATACAAAATCAGCGGCGGATGCGGCCACATTTGCCAAGCGGCTGGAAGCGCTTGGCTACGGTGCACTGTGGCTGCCAGAAGCTTACGGCAGGGACCCTTTTGCCCACGCCGCCTGGCTGCTGGCCAATACCGAAAAGCTTGTGTTGGCCACGGGTATCGCCAGCATATACAACCGTGAAGCACCTGCGGCAATGGCAGCGGCACGTACGCTGGCCGAACAGTCCGGGGGACGGTTCATGATGGGGTTGGGCGTCAGCCACCAGGTGGCCGTAGAGGGGCGCGGGATTGAATACAAGAAGCCGCTGGCAACCATGCGGGCATACCTCGAGGGATTAACGAAGGTCCCCTATATGTCGATGCCGCCTGCAGAAGAGCCTCCTGTGCTTGTTGCTGCACTGGGGCCAAAGATGCTGGAACTTGCCGCAACCAAAGCGAGCGGTGCGCATCCCTATTTTTCTACGCCCGAACACACCCGCCAGGCGCGGGAAATTATGGGGCCGGATGCCATGCTGTGCGTTGAACAAAAGGTGGTGCGGGAAACCGATCCTCAAAAGGCACGGGACCTGGCGCGTGGTGTTGCACAGATTTACCTTGGCTTGCCCAATTACCGTAACAACTGGCTACGCCTGGGGTTGACCGAGGCTGATTTTGAGAACGGCGGAAGCGATCGCTTTATCGATGCAACCTTTGCCTGGGGTGATGCCGAGAAGATTCGAGAGCGTATTAGCGAGCACCTGGATGCGGGCGCAACCCACGTTTGTATACAGCCAGTTAATCCGAATGGTGTGTTTGGTGACCCGGATATGACATTGCTGGAGCAACTGGCGCCGGCTGGATAACCTGGATTTCTCTACCTGTGCTTTTCGGCTGAATTGAAAGGGCAGCGTTGATAGTACTCAGAAGAAGAGGCAGGTCGCGCGCAACTCTATGCTGCGCCGGCTTGGCTGGCCGATGTCGACCTCCGGGTCACGGAAAGCGGAATGTGGGGTCCAGAACCTGGTCTGCTGTTCCACCATCTCGCTGTCGTAGGTGCGAAAAACAACAACCTCATCCTGCTGCAGTTCCGGGTAGCTGTACCAGTGATGCTGTGCCGGATCAGCAGGTGCACTGATCCCGAGTGTCTCAAAGTCAAATCCACCGCCAGCATAGTCAGTGACAGGAAAGCGCAGCACTTCATCGGGGCCAACGGTTCTCGCATCACAAAAAGCAATGGGCATATCCATCTTTACGGGTCCAAGATTCCGCCAGAACTGAATAATCACCATGTGTTTGGCACGATCGATGTCTTCAGGTTTCAGCCCGGCCCGCGCGAGGCCATGTTGCGCCTGTTCGCCAGGATCGCGGTAACGTTGCCGTATCAGATCACCATAACTCTCGGCAAAATCAGAGTGCACAAACGTGATGGGTGCGAGATCACTGTGTTCGCTTGCCTTTTCGGGATTTCGTTTGATATGCCCACCCACCAGCGCGTGATCACAGCCTGTCAGTGCCCGGGCAAACTCGGCGATCTCGGCATAGTGTACGCGCTCGATTTCGGCATCATCGTCCCAGTTGGTGACCGCCGAGTGATGCGGTTTCAGCTCGAAACCACAGTCTTGCCACCGTCCAGGCGGATGCGTTCTGCCGTTCATGATTGACACCCGAACCGGCCTTGGTTCGATGCCGCTTACGTAGTTCATGTCGGCCTGGCACCAGGTTGTATTCATGGTGGTGATCCTCAGTTGTGCGGCTCAATTTATGCTGAGCCAGAATACCATGATTGGGCTGATCGATAGGGTGCGGCTTTATCGGATATGCGAAGATGCCAGATCGCCAAATATGACATGGAGAAAGCTTAAGTGATCAAGAGAGTCGGGACTTTGGTAGTTTTTATCTGTTGTTTTTCGCTTGTGGCCTGTGGCCAGCGCGCGGACGATAACGCAAGTACTCCAGTAGCGGTCGCTTCTTCTGAAAGTCAGCGCCTGACCGCATGGTTTGATGAACAGTTTGAAACGTATCTGGCGTTCAGTCCAATGGCCCGGACGAGGCTCGGAGACAAGCGACATTACGATCAACTGGATGATGTCTCTGAAGCCGCGATGAATCGACTTCTGCAGTGGCGCAGCGCCAGTGTTGCGGAAATGAAGAGCACGTTCGATCGCAGCAAACTCGATTCGGAAGGACAGATCTCGTACGACCTCTGGCTATTCCTGCTTGAGCGGGAAGAAGCAGGCAAGGCCTATTGGCGCCATAACTTCATTTTTGGGCGGCGGGGACCGCAGTCAGCGCTGCCCAGCAGCCTCATCAGTTACCAAAAGGTTGATGACATTGATGATATGCGCGCTTACATCTCGCGCCTCAACCAGTCTGGTCGTTACATGCGCCAGTACCTTGATCGAGCGAAACTAGCGGCCGCTGATGGCATTCGCGCACCCTGGTTTGACTATGAACAGGCAATACGAGAGGCTGAAAGAGTGATCACTGGCGCGCCATTTGAAGACCAGGGCACTTCTCCGCTCTGGCGTGATATCACGACCAAAATTGCGGCATTGGAGATAGCTGACGAGGATCGCGCGGCATTGACCGGCGCAGCCCGTTCTGCCCTTTTAAGCGAGTTGCAGCCTGCTTACCAGGAGATTATCCAGTGGCTTAACCAGGACTATGCAACAAATGTAACCAAAGAGGCCAAAGGTGCCTGGTCACTGCCTGATGGCGCGGCCTACTACGACTATGAGTTGTCCGTGATGACAACGCTGCCGCTTACGGCTGAGGAGATTCACCAGACCGGACTGACTGAGGTCGCTAGAATTCATGCCGAGATGGAGACCATCAAGGTAAAGGTGGGCTTTGAAGGCACCCTTCCTGAGTTCTTCGTGTTCATGCGTGAAGACCCTCAATTCTATTACCCCAACACAGATGAAGGCAGGGAAGCGTATCTGCAACAGGCGCGTGATTACCTCACGGTGATGGAGACCCGATTGCCCGAGTACTTTGGCCTGCTGCCAAAAGCAGGGCTTGAAGTGCGGCGGGTGGAGGCATTTCGTGAGCAGGCGGGTGGCGCTGCACACTATCGTCGGGGTACACCCGATGGCTCGCGCCCCGGCGTTTTCTATACGCATCTTGCCGATATGGATGCGGTTGCCGGCTATCGGCTTGAGAACCTCGCCTACCACGAAGGCGTGCCCGGGCATCACCTGCAGATCGCCATTCAGCAGGAACTGGAAGGGCTGCCGCGTTTCCGCACTTATCACGGCTATACCGCGTTCAGTGAAGGGTGGGGGCTTTATGCGGAGCTGCTTGGCAAGGATATGGGCTTCTATTCAAACCCCTATAACGATTTCGGTCGACTAACCGGAGAGCTGTGGCGCGCGATCCGTCTGGTGGTGGATACCGGCATTCATGCAAAAGGCTGGTCAGAACAGCAGGCGATTGACTATGCGCTTAACAACTCTCCCCGGCCGCTGACCACAGTTACCTCAGAGATCCATCGCTACTTCAACAATCCTGCTCAGGCGACTGCTTACAAGATTGGCATGAACAAGATTGTTGCCTTGCGGGAGAAAGCGCGCACTGCGTTGGGTGACAGGTTTGACTACCGCGGTTTCCACGACGCGGTACTGGGTAGCGGCCCATTGCCAATGCCTGTGCTGGAGAAAAAAATTGATGCGTGGATTGCCGCTCAATCCCACTAACAGAAGAGACTAAAGCAGGAACAGTGTTGCGAGCCCCAGCAGGGCGCCCATGCTCACGACGTCCGTGGCTGTGGTCAGGAAAATGGTTGAGGCGGTTGCGGGGTCAGCCCCCAGTCGCCGTAGCAGCAGCGGTATGAGCACGCCTGACACACCCGCTGCAGCGCAGGAGCCAAGCATTGCCACCAGTACAATGGCAGCGAGCAGCAGTGGTTGGGCGCTACCATTGACGATGGCATAGCCGAGCATGGCGCCACCCGCGGTTAGCCCAACCAGTACGCCGTTGGATATGCCCAGCAGGGTTTCCTTGCGAACCAGAATGGGTTCCATTCCTGGCTTGAGTTCATTCAGCGTCATCGCGCGTAGCGTGACGGCGAGTGCCTGGCATCCAGTGTTGCCAGACTGCCCGGCCAGCACAGGCAGAAAGGCGGCCAGTGCGACAACCTGCTGAATTGTGTCTTCAAACAGGCCAACCACAGCGCCAGCTACAAAAGCGGTTAGCAGGTTGAGTTGCAACCAGGGATGTCGCATGGAAAGGCAACGTAGCCATGGCGTGGTGAGGTGTTCTTCTTTGCCAACCCCCACCATGCGGCCTGCCTGCGCTGTGAGTTCGTACGTCTGTTGTTCAAACAGCGCGTAACCCCGAACAACACCCAGCAGTTTACCTTCCACGTCACAAACGGGGTACATCGGATAGTGCCGACGCAGCACCGCGCGCATTGCTTCAACCGTTGGCGTCGCCGCGGAGAAATAGAATGGTTCGGTGACCATGATTTCCTCGACCCGACTGTCCGGTGCTGCAAACAGCAGTTCGCGCATGGCAACCACGCCAACAAGACGCTCGCTTGTGTCTACTACGTAGGCATATGCCAGCTGTTGCTGACTCGCAAAGGGTCTTATCGTCTCGATCAGGGTTGAGACCAGAGTGCCCGGTGCAAACACTGCCGGAACACGTTCCATCAGTCGTCCTACGCTGTCCTCGGCGTATTCGCGGTTCAGTGCCCATTGCTGCCCAAGTCCTGACTCCAGGCGTGGCGCCAGCACAGCCCTGGTCTGTGCCGGAAGGCAGGCGAGTACACGAACAGCCAGCGTGACATCCAGTTCTTCCAGCACTGCGGTAACGGTTTCCTGGGATTCCCTTGCAAGTAGTACCGCGGCATCGAGCGGTGCGCGGCGACTGACAGCGATAACAAGCTGACGGAGGCGCGGCTGGGCTGCGCCGACTGAGACCTTCTGTTCGTCATTCATATGCGAATCCAGGCAACACCGGCGGCGCCGCAAAGAGCGCGTTTCGCGAGCCGGCTAGAAAGGAAAAATTGACTACTCTTCTGCAATCCGCCCAAGCAGCAAATTTGCGACATCGGTGCCATGGGTGTTTTGCAGGAAGTGACCGGCGCCCTCGATGGGATCAAAAGTCGCGCCGTCAAACTGGCTCGCCCACTGTCGTCCCCAGGCTTCGGTGAACACATCATCAGCGCATCCCCAGATAAAGTGAACCGGTTTGCGCCACGCCAAGAGGGTTTCATAGTGGTGGGTTTGGGCTGCGCCATTCCCATTGTCATAACTGTCAACGGGAATGGAAAGTGGAAACCTGCGTAGACCGTTGTAAGCCTCGTCACCCAGGCCTTTGAACGGGGTGATATAGGCGTTGTACATGAGTCGGCAGGCATCATCCGGAAACTCGGGTTCTGTGCCACTCACCAGCGCAGGAAACATGACTTCCCGGGCCAGCAGGCCTGCGCTCATGACCATCAGCAGACCCACATTGGGCTTCTCGCGTGCGAATAGCCCACCCTCGTGCCAGTTCTGGTTCCAGTTTTTGATGGCGTCAGAATACTCGTATGCCGGGTGGTGTAACCAGGTGTTCATGATGGTTAGCCTGTCGAACCGTTCGGGCATGGTTGCTGCCTGGGCAAGGCCAATGGGGCCGCCCCAGTCCTGGCATAGCAATGTAATGTTCTTCAGGTCCAGGTTGGTGATAAGGGTAGTCAGTACTTCAGTGTGTCGTGCGATTGTGTACCAATGGATATCGAGAGGTTTGTCTGATTTGCCAAAGCCAAGATGGTCCGGTGCAATGCACCGGTAGCCTGCTGAAACCAACGGTGGGATTATGTCGCGATAAAGGTAACTCCAGGTTGGCATGCCGTGAAGTAACAGCATAACCGGCCCATCCCGCGGGCCCTCGTCGAGGTAATGCATCCGCATGTCCTGCCAGGCGTGGTAATGTGGCTGGAATGGAAAACTGGCGAGATCAGAAAAGTTTTCGTCAGGTGTGCGAAGGTAATCGGTCATAAGTCTTCCCCATTGGCGTCTGGCGCTGAAGAAGAGATGAAAACATGAATGTGGGCAGCAAAAAAGCCCCGCGGGTCAGGCTGCGTCTGTCATCCCGGAATCAGCGGCGTCGTTGGCGGGTACCAGGTTGCCAAACGTTGCACGCTGCAGATGTTGATGCGCTGCGCTGTCGGATGAAACATGCCAGTCCTGACCACGGAGCAGATTACGAGCAGCCCCGACCAGAAGTCCACCGATACCCTGGTGCTGGATTATTGGCAGCACATAGAGACTCTCTATGGTTGCAGCAGTGTTGGGGCCGGTTTGACGTAGCGCGATAATGCCGATGATCTCACCCCGTCGCTCGGCCACCAACAGCGTGTGTTGCCCGAATAGATCCGTGCTGAATAGCAGCGAGGGCACCAGGTCGCGCTTCTTGCGGTTATCGATCGGGCTGTTGGCCACTGCATAGCCAATCACACGGTTAATGGCGACCAGATCCTGGAGGCCGGCGTTGCGTATTTTCACGGGAAATTGCGTTTTCATGTGCAGATTTACGTTCGCAGGGCCAAATCGGATGCGACATGGTGGATCTTTTTATTTGTAGTGTGCGTACTAATGCACAGAAAAGAGGAGAACAACCTTGGCGGGTAAACAAATGCGGGTTCTGGTTACCGGCGGCACTGGATTTATTGGCAGGGCGCTCTGTCGGGCGCTGCTGGCGCGGGGTGATGAAGTGCTGGTACTTTCACGTCAGCCGGAGCAGGTGGCCATCCTTTGCGGAGCAGGTGTCATTGGCTTTGATGATATCGAGCGCGTTCGCCACGAGAATATTGATGCGGTTATTAATCTCGCCGGGGAGTCCATTGCCGGGGCGCGCTGGAGTGAGGCGCGCAAGCAGGTACTACGTGACAGCCGCATTACGCTCACCGAAAACCTTTGTGAGAACCTGGCGGCTAACCCGCAGCCTCCTTCAGTGTTCATTAGTGGGTCAGCGACAGGCATATATGGCGATGGTGGAGATCGCACATTAATCGAGGGGGCCGAGCGACGTGAGGGCGCACCGGAGATTGCCTCCGGGGAACCGAAGGGAGATTTTGCACGGCAACTCTGCCAGGACTGGGAAAGTGCGGCCGACAGGGCTGCCGCTTTTGGGGCCAGGGTCGTGATACTCAGAACAGGTCTCGTGATGGGGCCGGATGGAGGTTTCCTCGCGCCGTTGAAGTTACCTTTTTCTCTTGGTTTGGGGGCACGCCTCGGGCGAGGAGACCAGTGGATGAGTTGGATATCCCTGTCGGATATGGTCCGCGTGATTCTGTACGTGCTTGATCACAAGTCCTGTCGCGGTGCCTATAATGCCAGCGCTCCCCACCCGGCAACCAATCTTGAATTTACCCGTACCTTCGCGAGACTCCTGCATCGACCTGCGCTGTTTGTCGCGCCGGAATTTTTCTTAAAGGCGATGCTCGGAGAACTGGCAACGCTCCTGTTGGCTGGGCAACGTGCTGTACCCGCCAGGCTGCAGGATGAAAAGTTCATTTTTCACCATCAGACGCTCACCAGTGCACTGGCGACCGCGCTTGACTGAAAAAAGCGACGCAACCTGCCGATAACTGATGAATAAGGGCAGTCTTGCTAGTGTTTCGGGGTGTGTTGCTAACCTGATTCAAGAAAAAAATGTTTAAAAAACAAACTGATAACATGATTTTTGAAATGCTGGCACAGGTTGTGCTGGTTAACAGGTAATAACCAGTCCAGTTGAGTAGTGGTGATGAACAAATCCACACTAAAGATCGAAAACATGACGTACCGCGACAGCAATGGCGTCAGCCAAAATAATCGTTGTCTTGGGTTTGTGCCCGCATTCAAGGATACCCGCACCGGGCGGGTTGAGGTTTCCCTGTTGAAGAATGGTATGCCTGCTCCCGTGCACCTGATTGACTGGTTGCCGCAGGAATGGGCAGCTGAAACAGACGAAGCAGGCGCAGTGCGGTCGCTTAAGGCAGAGATTATCTCGGGGTTTGTCAAAAACGATGTTTTCTACACGCGGCAGGAACTGCTTGAATCAGGTCAGGCCTGACCTACTCTTCCCCGGCCAGTTCGAATGTAAACTTGTGGCGTACATTGTAGGTCGCAACGGACACACCGTCCTTGACCTTGGGCTTGAACTTGAACTTTTTGGTTGCGTTAATCGCCGCTGAGTCAAACACCTTGCTGGGCTGATCCCAGCACTCTTCACGTTTTCCTTCCTGAACGATGTGTGCGCAGTGATCGATAACCAGGGCATCACGGACGCGGCCAGTTTCGTCGACAGTAAATTGCAGCACAACCCAGCCTTCTTCACCGCGTACTCGCGCGGTCGTGGGATACAAGGGCTGTACTTTCACAATTGGCAGATATTCACCATCTGAAACAAAACTGAAAGCGGTACTCATATCGGTTTGTGCTTCGAGATTAACTTCGTTCATGACCCACGCGGTACCACCGACATCAGCCGCCACGTTGAATTCAACCGTGGCGTTCATGGGGGGTGGCTCATCGGGTAGCGGGGGTTTCTCTGCCATACGCTTTTTGACCTGCAACGCGGGTGGGGTCGGCGTGCGAATAAAATCGACAAGGTTCAGGGATTTTGCTTCAGTGATTTCGGCTTTCTGGTTGGTGATCAATGCCTGCATAATCCAGAGAGAAACAATGGTTGCCAGTGCGCCAGCGGCAAAAGGTACGACCAACCGCCTGATGGCGATCTCAGCCAGACCACGGCGGCGACCGGTGTTATCTATTGAGTGGAAATCTACTACAGTCATAGCCCGATCTTAATCAGGTGTTGCCCAATGACTATTGACGCAGCTCAAATGAATGACGCGTTAGGTGCACTTATCGTCAGGGATCTTTCCCTCAGAGCAGATCTTTGACTTGTGGTATCTGGTGGGCGCGTGCATCAAAAGTGAGCATATCGATTGAGGGAAACCGAAACATTTGAGCCAACAGGCTGTCTGGAAATGACTGGATTCTCGTCTGGTATTGCGTTACTGCGTCGTTAAAGCCAGCGCGAATCATCGCAACCTCGTTCTCCAGCGAAATGAGCCGCCTGGACAGGTCGGCCATGACGGTGGTGCCCTTCAGATCCGGATACGCTTCAATAGTTGTATTGATCCGGTCAATAGAGCGGTGTTCAAGTGCCATCACGTTATCAACTGCCCCGGCTGTGGTTGCCGAACTGCTTGCCGTGCGCAATTCGGCAAGCTCAGTCTGCAGCTCCTCTTCAAAGGCCAGGTATTCTCTGGCAACTTGCTGTAGCTGTGGCACCAGGGTTGCGCGTTTTTTGAGAGATACCTGAATGTTGGCCCAGTTGCGCTCACACCGCTGGCGCAGGAACACGAGGTCGTTGTACATCAACATGACCACTACCATAGTGAGAAACACGGGCGCTATCAGTGCGGCCAATACAAAGTCCAGAGAAGAGAACTGGCCATTGCTGCCGCCCATCCAGACGGCAACCAGGAACAGCAGGCTGGCACCAACGGACAATAGCGACTGTCCTGTGAACGCTTTGCGGAACATCACCTCCGCTTCCGGGATATTGGCAATAATAAAGGGGTTCCCTTTTGCGTGCCCGAGGACAAGGCAATCACCCCGGGTTCGGTCCTGATGGGCCCTGGCCATGATGTAGAGTTGGTCACCCGGTTGTAATGAAGTCTCTTTGTAACGGCGTGCCCCCTCGCGGCGAGTTGCCTCGTGATGGGTGAAGACCTCGGCGTTGCCAGGGAAAACCCTGATCTGTCCCTCGCTGTCCCGACAGTAGAATGGGCGCTTCTCTATACGATCCTCGATGGTTACCCATTTGGCGTTTTTACCAGTACCGCGTTTTTCTTCGATGACATAGTGATACCAGGTACATGGATCGTTGCTGATTGGTCCACGCAGCAGTTTTTCCGGATCGTCCGCCTCCAGTTCCCCCTCAACCTCGGTCAGGCCATACACGACGCCGGTGGTTTTGCTGGTGGCAAGATTTTCCTGCATTCTTTTCACGCGGATACTGCGGAACGCAAACCAGGCGATAAGCCCTGCGATCAGGAGTGCGGGGAGGGTGAGAAAGAAGTAACTGCCGAGTCGCGTGCTCTCGAAGCGCTGGATCTCTGCCGTGGCAGCGTCCATTGAGGCCGCGGGCAAGGCGACAAACACCGGGTTATGTTTGCCTGCCATTCGGGCATACACGTTCTCCGGGAACCGATTGATCTGCTGCAGGTATCTCTCGCGTACCAGCCAACTGCTAAGGCGCCATGCTTCAACTCGTTCTCTCAAGTCTGGTGGAACCTGGCGAAAGCTCGCCGTTTCAAGATCGAATGGTTGATCCCAACCCGGAAACGCGATGCCATAGGACAATAGTGATGTACTGATCAGGTCGGTCGCGCGTTCGCGTTGGGTGTCAACACGACTGTACCCATCGGTTATATCAGACGCGAGGCTGCGCGCGCCGTAGTTTACGAGCAGTAGCATGCTGGTTGTGCTTACCAGCACCAGGAACACGAGGGTACGGTGGATCCGTAATGCATAAACGATGCTGAGACACGCGAGAATCACCAGTGTGACCGCCCCCCAGAGCATCAGGACGGCCAGCGTGCCAAGTTCAGCGCGTTCAACGCTGGCGCTGCTGCTGGAGATAATCGGCAGGTATTGCCCGCTCCTGGAAAAACTCATCTCTGGTGTGGGTTGCAGGCTGAGCCAGCCAAAAATGGTCAGCCTGTCGCCTTCGTCAACGCGCCACTCGGTGTAGCGCAAATCACCCTCGCGCACTCTGAACTTCTGGCTCACCGACCAGTCAATTAGTGCACGATCTGCCGCGGCGGTGATGCGGGCAGTACCGCTGGCATCCTCCAGGATAAAGTCGGTCGCATCACTGTACTCGGTGACTGTTCGCCAGCTCTTGTTGCCATCCGAATCCCGTTCTTCGCGTTCAACGAGGTAGTGGAAATACAGTGTAGTGGCGCCGGATTTTGGCGCTTCTAAAAGACGTCCCGCCGACTTGGCACTGCCCAGCAGCTGCGTCTCACCGCCGACGGATCCCATAATCGTGGTTGCGGGAATACGCTCCAGCTTCCTGAAATCCAGTATCCGGTGAAAGCCAAGCTCGCCCAGCAGCAGGCTGCCAGCGCCCAGCAGCAGGCAGACAACAATGGCGATGAGCTTGCCGGTGACGGGTTTCAAATCAGTCTCTGTGTGCTGTGGTGGTTTCAGTCAGTTGGCGCCGCAACCACCCAATCAGGTCACTCCACATGCCGTCTATGTCACGGGGGGCTGGCATGTTACCGGCTGACTGCAGTTCCACGCTCACCACCGGTAATCCGAGGTCAACGCCCGCATAGTTGCCAAGTGAGCCTGGAAAGACACCCAGTTTGTTGAGATTGAGGTGACCGAGTTTCTCGGGCGCACGCGGTGGTCCATCGTAGTCAACGAGATGATGTGGGGCGTGTACAGATATGATCGCGTCCGGCCGAAACTGTTCAATTTGCTCTATAAGCCACCGGGTCTCGAGTTCACTTGCAGCGGTGGTGCCGGGGTTGCGCCTTGGATTGTTGTAAGTGACCTCGTTCCAGTAGCGGTGGGCCTGGTCATCCCAATCGGCTGTCGGAAAATTCCGATTCAGGTCAACCCCGCTGTGATTCTGTCGCTGGGAGGTTTCGCGAAGCAATCCGTCCGGGTTGGCGAGGGGAATAAAACGCCAGTGAAACAGGCCGGAATGATGCTGGTTCAGGATATCCATCCATTTGAACAGCAGGGATACCGACGAATATTCATCCCCGTGAATACCCCCGATGACAAGTACACGGCCCAACGGAATACGGGTGCCCACAGGTAGGTAGTCTCGATAGGCAAGCGAGTAATTGAGAGGACTGTGGATATCGTGCTGCAACTGCTGGCGCAGGCAATCATTGATGGTTACGCTGCCAAGCTTTGACCCGACAGCATGGCAAAGGGTTTCAGTCGACAACGCAACAATTTGGTCAGGCGACGATTGATCCGCAGGCTGCGGGTGAGTGATGTCCGCTGCAGTCGGTATGTCGCGAGCCTTGTCCTGCGGCGTCGAAGTTGCGCCTGGCGATGGCAGCACCTGTTGATTGCCCCGGTTTGGCGAACTCGGTGACTGGGCCGTAGGTGAGGTTGCTTCTTGCTCAACTGCGGTACATGCTGTGAGTAACAGTGCAAGTAGCACGCCCATCGAACACATACCCTGCAGCCGGTTCGCAAGAGAAGGTATTATCACAGCCCCGTGCGCTGCTCGCGCTACTTGTCTCATGCAGGAACTCAAATGACTGACCTGATTTACCATCTTGTCCCGGCGGCTCAGTGGCACGCAGTTGAAAGTGTGTATTTTCCGGAAACCTATGCGCAGGACGGGTTTACGCACTGCACGCGGGGTCGTGAAAGATTAATGGAAGTGGGGAATCATTTCTATCGTGATTCTGCGGATGACTGGCTCTGCCTGGAGATGTCCCGGGCGTCGGTTGAAGCAGCCGGTGTGGAAGTGCGATATGAGGCGGCTGCCCCTGTTGGAGAACAACAGGGCGAGTTTGCCGGTAGCGAAGAGATGCTGTTCCCACATGTGTATGGCGGCATTCCTGTTGCCTCGGTACTTGCTATTTACCCGGTGGCGCGTGCTGCAGATGGCAGCTTCCTGTTCGTCGAAAACTCGCCTGTTTGACGTTCTGCCTGTAGCATTGGCTGATCTATTGCGCTTTTCACTGCGCTTTTCACTG
>CAYGNA010000023.1:0-6501 GCA_964351065.1 uncultured Pseudomonadales bacterium | reverse complement strand
CGTTCTGCCTGTAGCATTGGCTGATCTATTGCGCTTTTCACTGCGCTTTTCACTGTGTTCTTCATTGCACGCTACCGTTATGTCCGGTTAGGGAAAAACCATGTTTACTTTACGTTATCCACTTCAATTGATACTGCTTTGTAGCCTGTCCGGGCAGGTCAGCCTGGCTGCTGCCGCCGAACCTTTTCGTAATCTTGATGTTTTTGAGCTCGAAATGGCGCGGGATGTGCAGATTTCGCCAGACGGCAAACAGGTTGCCTACGTTCGCCAGATGATGGATATCATGACGGATCGGGCGCGATCGAATATCTGGCTGATTGATGTTGATGGCAGGCGCCATGAGCCGCTGTTGTCAGGGCGGGCGGGTTACTCTTCGCCGCGCTGGTCGCCGGATGGAACCAGGCTCGCCTATGTCTCCAGTGTAGAAGGCAAAGGCCCGGAACTCTATGTGCGATGGCTGGACACTGGCCAGACCGCGCTGCTCAGCAACCTGGAAGCGGCACCTGGGTCAATTGCGTGGTCACCGGATGGCAGCCAGATTGCGTTTACCGCATTTGTAGCGGCAGAAAAGGCAAAACTCGCTACACCACCTAGAGCGCCAAAAGGGGCTGACTGGGCACCGCCTGTGATTGTTATCGACGCCGTTAGTTATCGGTCCGATGGCCGCGGGCTGACGGACCCGGGTTTTACCCATGTTTTTGTGATACCCGCAATTGGTGGTTCACCGCGGCAGCTAACCAGCGGCGATTTTGACCACCGGGGCAGGTTGGCGTGGTCACCTGACGGCAAGCAGATTGTCGTTTCAGCCAACCGCAATGATGACGCCGAGTACGACACCAGGAATACCGATCTCTGGTCCATCAATGTTGACAGTGGCGCCATGCAACAGCTGACAACGCGATACGGTCCCGACAGTTCACCCGTGTTCACCACCGATGGTTCGAAACTGGCTTATCTTGGCTACGATGATCGCAAGATGGGTTATCAAGGCGTTAACCTCTACGTGATGGACGTCGACAGCGGTGAGAGCCGACTTGTGACCCCGGGCCTTGATCGGTCAATTGGTGCTGTCAGTTGGGCAGGTACAAGCAATCGGTCGGTGATTGCCTCCTTTGATGATCAGGGAAAGCGAGTGCTCGCCTCTATCAGTTTGCAGGGCACGGTCACGCGTCTTGCTGACAATATGGGTGGGGATGATATTGGGCGGCCTTATACCAGTGGCAGCTTTAGCGTCGCTGGTAATGGCACTGTTGCCTATTCTTCAGGTAGTACCCTGCGTCCTGCGGATGTGTCGGTGATCCGTTCGCAGCGCGCGGCGCAGCTGACTAACCTGAATGATGACCTGTTGGCGCACCGGGAACTGGCAGCAGTTGAGCGTATTGCCTGGACCTCCGAAGATGGCGATTTTGAAATTGAAGGCTGGCTGGCGCTACCAGCCGGATTTGATGCGACCAAAAAGTACCCGCTGATGCTTGAAATTCACGGTGGGCCCTTCTCGGCCTACGGACCTCACTTCTCGGCAGAAGTGCAGTTGTATGCTGCAGCCGGGTACGTTGTGCTTTATGCCAATCCGCGCGGCTCAACCAGCTACGGTGACAAGTTCGCCAATGAGATCCATCTCAACTACCCGGGTGAGGACTACCTTGACCTGCTCGCTGGTGTGGATGCCGTGATTGCGCGCGGATATATTGATGAGTCGCAGCTGTTTGTGACAGGTGGATCTGGCGGTGGCGTCCTGACAGCATGGATTGTTGGCAAGACAGACAGGTTTGCCGCGGCGGCGGTCGCCAAACCGGTGATTAACTGGACCAGTCTCGCGCTCTACAGCGATATCGCAACAATGGTGCCGCAATACTGGTTCGACAAGCCACCATGGGAAGATCAGGAAAATTACTGGCGGCGTTCACCGCTTTCGCTGGTGGGTAATGTGACGACGCCCACCATGTTGATCACCGGTGAGGCAGATCAGCGCACGCCGATGCATGAATCAGAGCAGTATTACCAGGCATTGAAACTCCGCAAGGTTGATACTGCCCTGGTACGCGTGCCTGAAGCATCACATGGTATTGCATCGCGGCCGTCGCACCTGATTGCCAAGGTGGACAATATCCTGGCGTGGTTCGCCAGGTACCGCTCCGTTAAGCCTGCTGATTAGTGTCAGGTAGCAGCCGACTGCGCCGGCGTCCTGAGAAAGTCGTATTCGCTTTCCATGATGTCGGTGCCCATTACCTTGTCCCAGAATCGAAAGTAGAGACCATAGTTCCGATTGAACTTCTTGTGATGCAGGTCGTGATGGGCAGCTGTGATCAGGTGTTTGCCTGGCCAGTTGCGCAACCACCATTTGGGCAGGATTTCGTAGCCTGAATGGTTCAGTACTGCGGCCAGTGTCATCAGCGTCAGGATAAACAGCACTGCGCCGATATGGATCGGGATTACCAGTGCCACCAGCGGCAGAAAGATTGCACCCAGCACGGATTCGGTCGGGTGGAACGAAAAGGCCGCCCAGGGTGTTGGTGGCCGTGACTGGTGGTGCACCTTGTGCATGATGGGAAAGATGCCGGGGCGGTGCATCAGTCGATGGGTCCAGTAAAACCAGGTGTCATGCAGAAAGAGGTAGAAAAAAATGCTGATGGGTAAGTACCAGAGCGGGTAATCCGAGAGATCCATGTAAATTGCAGTGTCACCCTGCTTCCACATCTCCATAACAACTGCTGCGGGCGCCGCATAGATAAATGAGGAAAGCAGCGACCAGCTGATTTCACTTCTGACTACCCCGGGTGCTGGCGTACCCTCCATCAGCTTGATGGCACGTGGATTGGCACCCTTTGACCACAGCAGCCAGTAGAACAGGCCTGAAATCATGAGATACCGAATGGCAATAATGGCGGTCAGGCCAAAGAAGGTAATGAGTAGTGCGGAAATGGATATTCCGTAAATCAACGTGAAGCACACCAAATGCGTATAATCGACCCAGTTTAACTCAAAGCACTGACAGCACCGTTATATGTATGACTATCTTTTCGTCGGCGGTGGCCTTGCCAGTGGTCTCACAGCCCAGAGCATCCTTCGTCAGGACCCCACAAAACGTGTGCTTGTGATCGAGGCGGGTGACACGCTGGGCGGTAATCACACCTGGTCATTTTTCCGAACAGATCTTACTGAAACGCAGTTTGTTTCTATCGCTCCTCTGATTGTTCACGAATGGGACGGTTACGAGGTGCGCTTCCCGGCGCGCAATCGCGCCCTCGCAACCCATTACTGCTCAACCGATTCCACGCGTTTTCATGCGGTGATGAGCGAGGTGCTGCGGGGTTCGATCAGGATAGGCACCCAGGTTGCCGATGTGTCGACGACAGGGGTAAGGCTGGTATCTGGGGAAGAAATACAGGCAGCCTGCATTGTCGACTGTCGCGGACCTGAGTCAACGCCACACCTGCAGTTGGGTTTCCAGAAGTTTACCGGTCAGGTCTGGGAGACGGCGTCACCGCATGGGTTGGCGCGGCCAATTATCATGGATGCCAGCGTACCGCAGGACGGTGACTACCGGTTTGTCTATGTGTTGCCCACGGGTGTGAGCGAACTGATGATTGAAGATACACGGTATAGCAATTCGCCTGCCATCAAAGGAGCCAAAGACGTCAGTGCTATCAGGGCGTATGCAGAAACCGCGGGTTGGTCACTGTCCCGTCTGGTGCGGGAAGAGCAGGGAGCGCTGCCCATTGTGCTCGGTGGCGATATCGACGCCCTCTGGCGTGCGGCTGATGGCTTGCCCAAACTTGGCCTGCGTGCCGCACTTTTCCATGCGACCACGGGTTACTCTTTTGCTGATGCGGTTCGCACGGCTGAGGCTTTTGCAGAGCGTAAGCCCAGAACCACAGCAGATGCATTTGAGTTTGTTCGACAGCGGTCAATTGATCACTGGCAGGGCCAGGCATACTGGCGTCTGCTGAACCGGATGCTGTTTATGGCCGCTGAACCTGACGCGCGCTGGATTATCATGCAACGGTTCTATGGTTTGTCAGAACCACTCATTGAACGGTTTTATGCGGGTCGTTCCTCCTGGACGGACAAGGCACGAATACTCCTCGGCAAACCGCCCGTCGCAATCGGATCAGCGCTGCGCTGCGTACCTGAAACCAGTGCAATCCGATTCAGTCATCAAGAGGCATCAACTTGAATCAACCAACAGCAGCAGTTATTGGCTCTGGATTTGGCGGCCTGGCACTTGCCATTCGCCTGCAGTCAGCGGGTTTCCAGACCACAATCTTTGAGTCGCGCGATAAACCCGGCGGCCGTGCCTACGTCTATGAAGACCAGGGATTTACTTTTGACGCCGGTCCAACGGTCATTACCGACCCGGACTGCCTGCGGGAGTTGTTCGCATTGTCGGGCAACAAGCTGGAAGATTATGTCGACCTGGTCCCGGTCATGCCGTTTTATCGCCTGCTGTGGGAAGACGGCTACTTTTTTGATTACAGCAATGATCCGGTTGATTCCGAACGCCAGATTCGCGAGCGCAATCCGGATGATGTCGATGGCTACAACAGGTTTTTAGCCTATTCCGAGGCGGTGCTCAAAGAGGGTTACATCAAGCTGGGTACCAAACCGTTTCTCAACTTCAGTGACATGATAAAGGTCGCGCCCCAGTTGGTTGGTTTGCAGAGTTACCGATCCGTGTACAGCATGGTGGCGAAGTACATAAAGGATGATCGCCTGCGCCAGGCATTCAGTTTTCATACCCTGCTCGTGGGAGGTAACCCATTTAATACATCTTCCATTTACGCGCTAATTCACGCCCTGGAAAAACGCTGGGGTGTCTCTTTCCCCATTGGTGGTACCCACGCGCTGGTTCGCGCCCTGGTGAAATTGTTTGAGGATCTGGGTGGTGAAATCAGGCTCTCTGCCCCGGTTGCAGAAATCACCGCGAATGGTGACAGGATTACTGGCGTTCGAACCGAGGATGGATGGCAGGGGGATTTTGATGCAGTCGCCAGCAACGCTGACATTATGTTCACTTATGAGAAACTGCTGCGACGTACCCATCGTGGCCAGCAGCAGGCGGCCTCACTCAAGCGGCGTTCGTTTAGTCCTTCGCTGTTTGTCGTTTACTTTGGTATTGAGGGTTCCTATCCCGATATCCAGCATCACAGCATCATGTTCGGCAATCGATACAAGGAATTGTTGAAAGAGATCTACAGCAGCAGTGAGCTGCCGGACGATTTTTCCCTGTATCTGCACTCACCCACTGTGACGGACCCAAAGCTCGCGCCGCCCGGCTGTTCAACCTTTTACGTGCTGTCGCCGGTCCCCAATCTGGGCAAGGCGGACCTCGACTGGGAGCAGGTGGGCCCGCAGTACCGTGACAAGATCCTGGCCTATCTTGAAGAACACTACATGCCAGGGCTGCGAGAGCGAATAGTAACCACGCGGATATTTACGCCATTTGATTTCAGGGACGAACTCAACGCGCACCTTGGCTCAGCGTTTTCGCTCGAGCCTGTGCTCTGGCAAAGTGCCTGGTTTCGTACCCACAATCGTGATGACAAGTTGAAAGGGCTGTATTTTGCCGGTGCTGGCACGCACCCTGGCGCCGGTATACCGGGCGTCGTCGGTTCAGCCAAAGCCACGGCTTCATTAATGCTGGAGGATCACAACCTGAAGTATGGTGATGCCGATTACTCCGACGAATTTGCCAAGGTGCTATAGGAGTCGCCTGGTGGATCCTGTTGTCGAACATGCGCGTCAGACAATCGAAAAAGGATCAAAGAGCTTTGCCGTAGCGGCACGGGTCTTTGATGAGGCAACCCGTGCCAATGCTTACATGCTGTACGCCTGGTGCCGCTATTGCGATGACTGCATTGATGGCCAGGAGTTGGGGCACCAACAGCGGTCGCCGACGCCTGAGGCCCAGCTTGCCATGCTCGAGCAGTTGCGAGTCGATACTCGCGCGGCGCTGGCCGGCGCGCCTGCGAATGAACCCGTGTACCAGGGACTGGCGCGTGTCTTCCGCGATTGTGAAATTGACGCGGCCTATGCCGAGGCGCTGCTGGACGGGTTCGAAATGGACGTGGACAAAAGGCGCTACCAAACCCTCGATGAACTGATGCTTTACTGCTACCGCGTTGCTGGTGTCGTAGGCGCCATGATGGCAAGCATTATGGGTGTCAGGGACAGGCGGGTGCTTGCCCGGGCTGTAGACCTGGGACTCGCATTCCAACTCACGAATATCGCCAGGGATGTCATGGAGGATGCGGGTGATAACCGTATTTACCTCCCGCTCGACTGGCTGGTAGAGGCTGGCGTCCCTTGCGACCCTGCAGCGTTCCGTGGTCATCAGGTTGCGCTTGCGCCGCTGGCTGGCCGCCTGCTGGCCGCCGCTGAAACCTATTACGATTCTGCCAGGCTGGGTATCACTCATCTGCCACCTCGCTGCGCCTGGGCCATTTCGGCAGCCAGCAGTAAAACGCCAATCTCACGGTAGATAAGCAGCGCTGCCGAAAT
>CAYGNA010000022.1:15578-22042 GCA_964351065.1 uncultured Pseudomonadales bacterium | reverse complement strand
TCCGGTGCGTGTGGAAGGAAAACTGCACCTCGGGAATTTCTGCCTGTACGGCAAAAAAGATGTGCGGCCCCCAGGAAGAGAGGATGGCATCCGAGACGCCAATTATCAGCTCCCCTCGCGCCTCGCTGGCCTCATGGACAAACAGATCACGTAGTTCGGTGAGAATTGGCGACACACGATCCACCAGTTGCTTCCCATGCTGCGTCAGCTCCACCCGCCGCCCTTTCTTCTGGATGAGTTTGCGATTGTAATAACGCTCGAGCACGGCAATACGTTTGCTGACCGCAGACTGAGAGATCCTGAGCTCCGTGCTGGCTTCCAGCATTGTTCCGGTACGCGACAGCGCCAGCAGGGTTTCCAGATTTTCAATCATCATTCATTCCTTTTGGCGATTGATTGTATTCTAACTATTCGCTATTCGCTTTGTTTTAGTCGGTGAACAATACGCCCATGACCTACCTGGTACTTACCTTCGCCACCCTGTTGACAAGCCTGATCTCGGGCGTGCTCAGCATGGCCGGGGGAATGATCCTGATGGGCGTGTTCAGCTTTTTCCTGTCGGTACCAGCCGCCATGGTGTTGCATGGTGTTGCCCAGGCAGTTTCCAATGGGTCAAGAATCTGGCTGTATCGCCAGCACATCAGAATCAACGTCCTGCTTCCCTATGCGGCAGGCACTTTGGTCGTGCTGCTCATTTTTACTGCTGTGGCTTTTGTACCGGACAAGGCACTCATCTTTATCCTGATTGGCCTCTTTCCCTTTATCGCGGCCGCTCTCCCAAAACACATTCACCTTGACGTCGAGCGCAAGCCAGTCGCGTTCATCTGTGGACTGTTGGTGACCACGGCTCAAATGCTCGCCGGTGCGTCTGGTCCAGTGCTGGACATCTTTTACGTCAATAGCCGGCTGACCCGGCATGAAATCCTAGCCACGAAGGCCGTCACCCAGACCCTGGGACATCTGGTTAAACTGGGTTACTACGCTTTCTTCCTGTCGCTGACCACAGCGCTTTCCCCCTACATCTTTCCAGCGGTGGTTCTTGCGGCAATCGGGGGCAACTGGGCAGGAAAAATGGTTGTGGAGCGCATGCATGACGACCAGTTCAAACAAATCGGGCGCTACGTGATACTGATTATCGGCGCCCTGTACATCGGCCAGGGTGTGATGGAACTGGCAGGAAGCTCAGGATAATCGGACAGGCACACGAGCCGGCATTCGCCACGGCAGTCGGGACGCCTCGAACGATTATCCGGGCCCGCCAGACGACACGCTTTACGCCTGGTCAGGTACCATTTTCTTCTGCTGCAACCGGTTTGATAACAAACAACAGATCACCTTCGTTGACCTGTTGGCCACTCGCAAGGTTAATGCGGGTTATCTCATAACGTTGAGTCGAGGCATAAACCTCGCCACTTTCACCCGAGAAAGTATTGAGGTTAAGCGGCGTGAACACCTTCATTGCCTCTAACTGGCACAGGGTATCTTCTGTGGTTACAACGTCGCCAACACTGACATATTCTGGCTCAGTCGGTGATGGTGTCCGGTAAAAAACGCCAGTAGAAGGTGACAGTACTTTGAGCTCATCACTGCCCTCAATCTTCAGCATCTCAAGATCAATACCCACACCTGCCGTTCCGGAAGCAAGTTCAATTTCTTCAATCAGTTGCTGGGCATCAATACGGGCGAGAAAAGCAGGCAGGAAACTCGTGTCATATTCGCCGCCGATAAATGTATCGTCCTTCAATATTCGTTTGATAAGACCGATGTTCGTGCAGATGCCATGGATGCGGACGCGATCCAGGTAAGCGTACATCTTGCTGATTGTGTCTTTGCGATCTTTGCCATAACAAATTACCTGGCATATCAGACTGTCATAGAAGGGCGGCACAACCTTGCCCTCAGCCACCATCGAAATCAGCTTGATGTGTGGTTCCTCGGGCAGTTCGCAAACTGTGATCTCGCCCGGCGTCGGTGAAAATGATACTTGCCCCTCGGCATTTAGCACTGCCTTCTCAGCATTGATACGTACCTCGAGGCCGTATCCATGCTCATCGTAAGTGAGGTCCTTGATGGAGCTACCCGATGCAATCTCGAACTGTTGTCGCACAATATCAACGCTTGTCGTCACTTCGGTGACAGGGTGCTCAACCTGCAGGCGTGTATTCATTTCCATGAAGTAAACAGCATCACTGGGCACGTCGTAAATAAACTCCACGGTACCCGCACCCACATAATCCACTGCATCAGCAATCTTGCTGGCAAACTCAACCACACTCTTCCTGAGCCGATCAGAGAGCATGGTTGAACCGGACTCTTCCATCAGCTTCTGGTTGTTACGCTGAACGCTACAGTCACGAATACCCAGCACATGGGTATTACCGTGTGTATCTCGCAACACCTGCGCCTCGATATGGCGCATTGACGTTACAAACTTCTCTATATAGAGATCCCCGTTTCCAAACGCGGCTTTGGCTTCTGACGTGACCTGATGAAACAGACCATGCAACTGCTCGGCACGACGTACTACCTGTATGCCCTTTCCGCCACCACCCTGCACCGCCTTGAGTAATACAGGATATCCAATCTTTTCGGCAATTTGGGCTGCCTGCTCAGATGTATTGACGATACCGTGACTGCCCGGCACTACTGGCACACCAATACCCATCGTGGTGTTAATCGCATTCGATTTATTGCTCATGGTTTCCATGCTGGAGACCCGTGGCCCAATAAAGTTCAGCCCGCGTTCGCGCACGAGGCGCGCAAAATTTGCTTCTTCTGACAAAAATCCAATACCCGGATGAAGCGAGTCGACTCTCTCCGCCTCTGCAATACTGAGTACACTCAGCGCATTCAGGTAACTTTCATCAGACGTGTTGCCACCAATACAAACCAGTGAGTGCTTATCACTATCCCGCACCAGGTCAGCCGGCACTGATTCCATATCCGGGTCAGACTGTACGAGCACAACCTCATAACCAAACTCGATGGCTTTGCTCACCAACTTGACAGCTGTACAGCCACGAGCGTGGATCAGCGTTCGTTTAACCGGGCGGAAAAGGTCTTCTTCGGACAGCGTTTCTGTTTCGATCACCGGACCCGCTGCGGTAAAGCTGCCAGCCATAATCCGGTCTACAACCTGATCAACCGTCTCGGTTGGCAACGGTATAGCCGGGTCAACCCGTCGCAGATCCTGATCCAGTTCTGCTGCAAACGGGTGTGTAACAAGTCCCCGCATGGCACCTGGTTTAACCGACAGGTAATTACTCAACAGACAGGTAAACGGCAGGTTGGACTCAACCACGGCCTGACCTGCAAAAGGCATGCTGGTTCCAGAAAAATAGTAGCATTGAACCAGGGGATGGGTCACAAAACTCGCCTGCGCACCACCCGTACAATCGCCGAACCCGAACATGATGATAGGCAGGTCGTTGTCACGGACAAACCGCGTAATCCTGTCGTTAACAACCGCCATGGTGAACAGCGCTGCAGCACCTTCTTTGGTCTGCATGCCGCCACTGGAGATATAACACACCACGGGTATTCTCTGGATAGCGCAATCGACAAGCAGCTTGCAGAATTTTACGCAGTCCGAATTGTCTATACTGCCGGCCTGAAAATCGACGTTGGACAGGACCAACCCAACGCGATAACGACCCCCATCAGTCTTGAAGTCGCCAATACCTGTTATCAGCCCGGAAGGCTTGATGTTGTTCTTCAGCGCCGCTTCGATCGTGGGTCTGAAGGTCGGAAACGCCACCGGATTGGCTGACATGATGTTGCCGTTCAGTTCTTCAAAATCCAGCACATACTTATCAAGCAGCGAGCGGTAAGTGGTGTTTTTTGCGCGTTTCTCCCGCGTCAGCAATTCATGGAAGAGCAGGTCACGATAGGCAATGGTCAGGCGATTCCAGAAATCCTTGCGCCGACCGATTCGAACGGGCTCAACCTTGCCATCGTACCGCCGACCAGATTCCAGCGAGGCGTAATAACCTGGCAGAAGCTTCTCAAAAAAGAAGCTGATCACAACAAAGAGCGTGTCCGATTTGTCCTTGTGGACCACGCGATTCCATTCCTCAACTGACTTCAGGAATGATGCACAACGCTGGTGGGTCGATAGCTCAACCATCCAGAGCGAGAACGCATTGCCGATATCTGCAGCTGTCTGTCCTTCAGCCGCAGGCAGTTGACTCACCTGCTGAAGCGATGTTTCCAGCAACCCCTTGATAAAGTCGGCAGGGAGCGTGCGTGATTCATGAGCCTGACGAGCCACTGAGACCAGGTCAGCAATCAGGTTTTCGTATACAACGTTAAACGTCAGCAGATTACGGCTCTCGGCAACAAAATCTTCGCGGATGTCCTCATCGAGAATGACATCCAGCACGGAAAACTCCTGCTCAGACGTCGCCACAGGTTTGTCTGTCTTGCGCTCAATGTAGGTCCACAGCGAATCCTCCAGCAGGCGCCGGTTAAGCTCAATAGTACCCACTTCATCAGCCGGCTGCGCCAACAAGCGCATCGTGAAGTCAGACAACGTTTGCCCAGCCATTCTTTCGCTGTCGTAAATCGATTCGCCTTCCAGCATCAGGTTCAGTTCTGAAACCAACTGCGCCAGGAGAAACTCTTCAGCCTTCTCGCGGATATAACCCGTGGCAAACAGCTTTTTGCCCTCGTAGCTGAAGCGGCTTTTGATGTCTGCAATAAGGAGTGCGTCCGAATCTGACATGTTCCGCAGCAGCGCTTTTACATCCTTGATATCGGACGTCCGGAGCAGGAAAGAATTGGCCGCTTCATTTTCGACATGCTTAATGAGTGCAACCAGGTTATCCCGTGCGCCTGCCTTCCAGCGGTTATAGAGATGCATACCCGTTGTCATACACAAATCACGTTTGGCGTTCTCGTAATTGCGCACAGGCTCACCAAAGATCAGCTGCGCAATTCGCCCCCGGGCGTCACCTGCCTGCAGCTTTTTGTCACGGTAGTTTTTCCAGGCCTTGTTGAGTACATCTTCATACAGAATCTGATCCGGGTCCTGCAGCCATCCCAGGAAGGCCGTGCGCCGTTCGCGATGGATACGACTCGCCAGTTCACCTTCTGGAATTTCGCTGGCTGCCAGTCTGCCGTACTGCTGAATTGTTGTACTTTTGATGCGCTTGCGCAGACTCAGATAACGCAGATAGCGAAAGGTTACGCCAAAAATGTTTGGATACTCGGTTGGCGAGGTACGCAACTTGAGGGTTGAGCTGGCATGTACTGCTGACAGGCTTTCTGAGGGGTGAAGGTATCGATTCAGGTTGCGCTTGTAATGCTCAAGAATCTCCGGGTGCTGGTCAACAAAGTCTCTTGCCGACTGCTCGATGGAAAGAATACCCGTGATGATCACATTACGCAGATTTTCGATTTTGTCATCTTCACCGGGGTCATAATCGATAACCCCGTCAATGTTGCCCTGTTTATACAGTTCAAACGGTGACACACCAACAAACTGGGCACATTCCTGCCATGACAGGTTGTAGCGCCGAACCAGGCTGGCGAGTCCTTTCGGATGAATTGTGTTAAAGACAGCTGTCCGGCAGGACAGGAGCAGGTTACTGGCGGCCAGGGGAATTGCACCACCGGAATAACCCTGCCCAATAATTATACCGATCGTGGGCACGTCCACATTACAGAGCTCTGCGATTAGCCTTGAGATGGAATGCGCCTGGTTATTGGCGTTGGCGACCTCACCAGCGTCAGCCCCCGGTGTATCCATAAAACACACAATCGGCATCGAACGAATCGCGTATTCGCTGGCCAGTTGCGCAGCACGCTCGTGGTGCTCTGGCCCCCATACGCCGGCAGCATGTGCGCGGTCCTGGGTAATAAAACCAATACGCCGAAGACCATCGCCAAAGTCGAGCTCAAGCTCAGCGGCATATAGCGGCCCCAACGCCACCTCCCGGTAAATGGGCACATCAAGCGCACTGATAACATCGCGCGCCCCCGGTCGCGACGCTTCTTCGCAAGGTGACACGGTCTCGGCGATATAGGCATCAACATCCATGCCCTTGAGTTTTTCAACCCGCTGATCAATCTTGCGTTCGGTCAGAAGCCCTTTAACCACAGATGCCGGCTGCTTGCGAGGAAACAGCGAAAAATCCTGCGCCAGGCTTTCAGCAAGCAGGTACAGTTGGTCAACTGACGCGGATTCTTGGCCCATGGAGCAATTCTTCCTTTTTATTCTGGTGCAACAATACGTCGAGCCCGATGCACCTCAGCGTGCGCCGGACCCAAAACCTGTGAATGTACTCTAATCACTGCCTGCTTTCAAACCAACGGCCTTCGCGCAAATGAAATAAGCTATTGATTAAAAAGGCATATTTTAAAAATAACCAGGCAATCCAACCTTCAGGCAGAAACCACAGGCAACTTGCCAATTTTGGATTGCCAGATTCGCGGGCCCGTCACATGAACAGACTCTCCCTGAC
>CAYGNA010000022.1:0-15568 GCA_964351065.1 uncultured Pseudomonadales bacterium | reverse complement strand
CATATCCTCAACTTCAAACTCATGGATTGCTTCCATGCCAAGATCTTCGAAAGCTACAACACGAGATTTCCTGATCGCTTTGGAAACCAGGAAGGCGGCACCGCCGACGGCCATCAGGTAAACCGCCTTGTGTTTTCGGATTGCCTCTACTGCCACCGGGCCGCGCTCTGCCTTGCCAATCATGCCAAGCAAGCCGGTCTTTTCCAGCATCATGTCGGTAAAGCCGTCCATGCGGGTAGCGGTCGTGGGACCCGCTGGCCCAACAACTTCCTCGCGGACCGGATCAACCGGACCCACGTAGTAGATGAACCGACCATTCAGGTCGACGCCCTCCGGTAATGATTCACCTGCGGCAAACAGGTCCCGGATTCGTTTGTGAGCGGCATCCCGCCCCGTCAGCATTTTCCCGGAGAGCAGCAGTGTCTCACCGGGCTGCCATGTAGCAATGTCTGCCGCGGTCACCGTATCCAGGTTTATACGTCGCCCGGTCGACCCTGCCTCCCACACGAGTTGCGGCCAGTCATCCAGTTTGGGCGGCGCAAGTTCAGCGGGACCGCTCCCATCAAGCACAAAATGCGCGTGCCGGGTCGCTGCACAATTTGGGATCATCGCAACCGGCAGGTTGGCAGCATGGGTTGGATAGTCACTAACTTTGACGTCCAGCACGGTCGTCAAACCACCCAGGCCCTGAGCGCCTATGCCCAGCGAATTCACTTTGTCAAAGATCTCAAGGCGCAGTTCTTCGATGCGATTTGATGGACCGCGCGCCAGCAGTTCATGGATATCGATGGGATCCATCAGTGATCGCTTGGCCAGCAGCACCGCTTTTTCTGCCGTGCCACCAATACCTATACCCAGCATTCCCGGTGGGCACCAGCCTGCCCCCATGGTAGGCACCGTTTTCAGCACCCATTCAACAATACTGTCTGCCGGATTGAGCATGACCAGTTTGGACTTGGCTTCCGAGCCACCGCCTTTTGCCGCAATGTGCACCTCTACCTTGTCGCCGGGCACGATGGACGTGTGGATAACGGCTGGTGTGTTATCGCGCGTGTTCACCCGCTTTCCTGCCGGATCTGCCAGGATGGAGGCGCGCAGCACGTTTTCGGGCAACAGGTAAGCACGCCTAACGCCTTCATTAATCATGTCGTCGAGCGACATATCAGTCTCCCAACGGACGTCCATGCCGACGCTGATAAACACGTTAACAATGCCGGTATCCTGGCAAATCGGCCGGTGCCCCTCGGCGCACATCCTGGAGTTAATCAGGATTTGCGCCATCGCATCTTTGGCCGCCTTGGACTCCTCACGATCATAGGCCGCGGCAAGCGCCTTGATAAAATCCGCCGGATGGTAATAGGAAATGTACTGCAGGGCGTCCTGCACACTTTGAACAAGATCATCGCGGGTAATGACTGTCATTGCTCGCCTGGTCCTTCTTTTAAGTTATGTCCTGTGAACTGCGTGGACGGAATTTGGCCCGTGGGATCACCGATACGAGTTGCTCAGCCGTACATCATCCTGGTCAGGGACTCGGCCACACAGACCGGCTTGGTGCTGCCTTCGAGTTCAATGGTGACCTCGCGCTTGACCTGAATGGTATTGGTCCCTTTCAGCTCCGCTTCCATCAATCGATGACGAGCACGAATCTTCGAGTTGACTGGTACCGGCGCCGGGAATCTCACCTTATCAAGACCATAGTTAACACCCATGTACACACCTTCGAGTGCTTCGGGCTTCTTCGGTGGGATGCTGCCGCCAAGGTGGACAATCAGGCTCAGTGTCAAAAATCCGTGTGCAATGGTCACTTTGTAGGGCGACAACTGGGCGGCCTTCTCCGGGTCTATGTGGATAAACTGATGATCCAGCGTGGCGTCCGCGAAGAGATTAATGCGCGCCTGATCAACTTCAAACCATTCGCCAACGCCTTCTTCTTCGCCCTCGTAAGACTTGAATATTGCTAGTGCTGCTTCTGCTTTACTGGTCATAAACTTACCCTTGGGTTGACTGTCGAATACAAAATAAATTCAAGGGCGAAAGGATACCACAGGCCACCAGCGTACCGCCCTAAAATCAGCGGCGGAAACGGGCCACCGGGAGGTTGGAATTCTTGATTTCGGGTGGGGCCAATAATAGGATGCTGGCATGGATAAACCAAAAAACAGATGGGACGTCGCGGCAATCCTGTTGGCGACGTTTCTGACAGCTGCAATCGCGGTACCCCTATACGGGGTCGGTAACGGCTACGCACCGGTTCTGTGGGGCTGGTTTGTCGCCCTGGTTTTCTGGAACGGACTATCGATTACCGCGGGCTATCACCGACTCTGGTCACACAGGTCGTACGAGGCGCATGCGGTGATTCGTCTGCTGTTTGCCATCGGTGGTGCACTTTCCCTGCAAAACTCCATCCTGCAGTGGTGTTCGAATCATCGCCGCCATCACCGTTTTGTTGACGACGTGGACAAAGACCCCTATTCCGCCCGGCGCGGCCTCTTCTTCTCTCACGTCGGCTGGATGCTACGGGACTATCCGGCGAGCGCCTTCGAGCCGGAGAACGTCAAGGACCTGCGCCGGGATTCGATTGTTGAATGGCAGAACCGGCACTATTGGTCACTGGCAGCGCTCATGAACGTGGGCCTGCCGCTTGGCGTGGGTGCTTTTACGGGGGATATGCTGGGCGGCTTCCTGCTGCTTGGCGTATTGCGGCTTGTGGTGTGCCATCACACGACATTTTTCATCAACTCGCTCGCTCACGCGTATGGCCGTCAGCCCTATTCTGACAAGAGCACGGCAAGAGACAATGGCATTATCGCACTGCTCACCTACGGCGAGGGTTACCACAATTTTCATCACACCTTTCAGTGGGACTATCGCAATGGCATCCGCTGGTACCATTTTGACCCGACCAAATGGCTAATTATGGGGCTTTCGCTGTGCCGCCTTGCCTCACAACTCAAAACAACCGCACCAGAGAAGATCGAGCAAGCAGTAGCAGCCATGCAACTCAAACGCACAACTGAACGTATCAGCCATTTTCAGCCTATCAATACCCAGCAATGGCTGGAGTTGATTGAAACTGAATACGAGAAGCTCATCACCACGCTGAACGAGTGGTCAAAGTGCCGACAGGACTGGGTGGAACTCAGAAAGATGAGGCTGATCGAAAAATGGGAACATACCGAACTACACGATCGGCTCCAGCAACTGGAAGCAGAACTCGAATTCCAGCGTCGTCAGTGGCGCCTGCTAACCCGCCAATTTGCCTGAACAGGACACAACAGTTATGAATGACGTATTTATCGCCGCGGGCGCACGTACGCCTATGGGTGGATTCCAGGGCGCCCTGGCCGAGGTTGGTGCCGTTGAACTCGGCAGCGTTGCCATCCGTGAGGCCATTGCCCGGGCAAACGTAGACGCCAGCCTGATTGAAGAGATCATCATGGGCTGCGTGTTACCGGCCGGGCTTCGACAGGGGCCTGCCCGCCAGGCTGCCATGGATGCCGGCATTCCCGTGGAGAGTGGGGCGACAACCATCAACAAGCTGTGCGGTTCGGGCATGAAAGCAACCATGCTGGCGCATGACCTGCTTAAGGCTGGCACCAACCGTTTGATGGTCTCAGGCGGAATGGAAAGTATGACCAATTCACCTTACCTGCTGGCAAAAGCACGGGGTGGCCTGCGCATGGGTCACGGTGAGATACAGGACTCTATGTTCACTGACGGCCTGGAGGACGCAAAAACAGGGCGGCTCATGGGTTCTTTCGCCCAGGATATGGCGGACAAATACCAGTTTACTCGCAAGGATATGGATGACTTTGCGATTGAGTCGCTAAAACGTGCACAGGCAGCTATCGCGACTGAGAGCCTCCGACCTGAAACCGTTGCAGTGACTGTGAAGGGCCGCAAAGGTGAAACCATTGTTGTCGATGACGAGCAACCCCTGACCGCCAACCTGGAAAAGATCCCAACACTGCGGCCCGCGTTCAAACCCGACGGTACCGTCACAGCGGCCAATTCCAGCTCCATTTCGGACGGTGCATCCGCCCTGGTACTTGCTGACGAGTCAGCCCTGCGCGACTACAACATCACTCCCATGGCGCGAATTGTCGGTCATGCCACCAATTCTCGACATCCGTCAGAATTTACCATTGCACCTGTTGGTGCTATCGAAAAATTGTTGGTTAAAACCGGTTGGGATCTGGTTGACGTGGACCTGTTTGAAATCAACGAGGCTTTTGCCATGGTCACCATGGCTGCAATTCGCGACCTCAACCTTGATCCGCTTAAAGTCAACGTTCACGGTGGGGCCTGTGCGCAGGGTCACCCCATTGGCTCGACTGGCTCAAGAATTATTGTTTCGTTGATGTATGCGCTCTTAAAGCTCGGCAAAAAGCGCGGCATCGCCGCATTGTGCATTGGCGGCGGCGAAGCAACAGCAGTGGCAATCGAGATCACCTGACAAACGGGCCGGGTAATTTTGCTGGCGAGTGGATTTTGACCCGACTGAAAACGTAGAATGATCACACTTGGCAATAAATAGCCCCATCCTTAATTCAGGAGTTCGATTTTTGTCCCGACTTCCCGTCATCGTCAGCTTTGGGGGAATTAATCCCGCTGGTCGCAGCTCCGGCCATCACGCCTATCGACGATTGGTTCTGGACCGTCTCGATGATACGAGGGCAGCTTCCACTTATGCTGCGCTGGCAAGCCTGATGAATATTGGCGGCGGGCAAGCGCTGTCATTGCAACAGAAGCAGTTTATTCTTGACCACACCCTGATTCGCAAGATCGAAAAAAACCTGTTTGACCCCGCGTCGATACTCGTTCACAAAACCGCGCAACTGGGGACAGCAGGTGCTGAACCGATCAGCTTTATCGTGAAAGGAAACCAGGTGCCAGACTCGGTTCCATCTTCATGGGCGATTGAGCCGCTAGACGGCGGCAAGGTACGTGTTACGGTCAATAGTGATCTCGACATTCTCTTTCCTGACTCGCGCACATCCAGAGTCAATTCTGCCGGGCAACTGCCAACAGGCTTTGATCCGGAAAAGCTGTACCAGTCTCGTAATCACCCGCGCGGGCTGCAACTCACCGTATACGGTGCCTCTGATGCCATCAACTCGATGGGTATCGACTGGAATGAAGTACGCGCACGGGTACCCGCGGATCAAGTTGCCGTGTACGCCAGCAGCGCCATGGGTCAACTGGATACCAATGGTGCCGGCGGCATGTTACAGGCAAGCCTCATGGGCAAGCGCGTCAGCTCAAAAAACTGTGCCCTTAGCCTCGCCGAAATGACAGCGGATTTCATCAACGCCTATATCCTGGGCAGTGTCGGCAGTACGGGCGCAAACATCGGTGCTTGTGCAACTTTCCTGTACAACCTGCGCCAGGGTATTGGTGACATCCGCTCCGGCAAGTTTCGTGCCGTTATGGTTGGTGCAAGTGAGGCGCCTATTACGCCGGAAGTGATTGAGGGATACCGCACCATGGGTGCCCTGGCAGAAGATGAGGCGCTCAACAAGCTGGATGGCAGAAACGATGGGGAGACCGACTATCAACGCGCCTGCAGACCGTTTTCGGACAACTGTGGCTTTACCCTCGCCGAGGGCTCACAGTTTATTGTACTGATGGACGACGACCTGGCCCTGGAGCTTGGCGCAAACATTTATGGCTCAGTAGCGGACGTCTTCATCAACGCTGACGGGTTCAAAAAGTCAATTCCCGGCCCAGGTATTGGCAATTACGTGACCATGGGGAAATCGATGGGCGTAATTCGTGCCATCCTTGGGGAGGAGGCCCTCCGGACTCGAACCTATGTGCAGGCGCATGGTACAGGCACACCACAAAATCGCGTGACCGAGTCACATATTTTTAACGAAATGGCTCGAAGTTTTGGCATCGAAAAGTGGCCTGTTGCCGCAATCAAGGCTTACCTCGGGCATTCGCTGGCCACTGCTGCAGGCGATCAGATTGCAACCTCCCTTGGCGTCTGGCAGGACGGCATCATTCCCGGCATCAGGACAATTTCACGTATTGCAGACGACGTCCATCACGATCATCTCGATATCCTGCTGGAACATCGCGAGGCGGAACCTGATGCAATGGACGCGGTCTTTATCAACTCGAAGGGATTTGGAGGCAACAACGCCACCGCCGCCATACTCTCGCCATCTGTCACACTGCGGATGCTCGAGAAAAAGCACGGCAAAGAGGCCATGAACCAGCACCGCCATCGCAATGAGTCAGTGCGGGAACAAACTGCTCAGTACGATAGCGAGGCAACAGCCGGCAAGAATGCGCTGATTTACAATTTTGGGATTGGTGTTGTCGAAGGCGACCAACTTTTGCTGAACGCCGACAACATCACAATTCCAGGACAGCCCCAACCGATAAACCTGCACGTACCGAATCCCTACGAAGACATGACCTTACTTTAGGTCAGGTCAGGTCAGGTCAGGGCGGCGCCTTTAGCCGACGCTACTCGATTTCCCTGGTCGACCGGAACCTGATGTCAGGCCAGCGCTCTTCCGTCAAGGCAAGGTTTACCCGGGTAGGCGCCAGGTAGGTCAGGTGCCCGGCGCCGTCGAGCGCAAGATTGGCTTCGGCCTTGCGCCTGAAGTCTGCCAGCATT
This sequence comes from uncultured Pseudomonadales bacterium, assembly GCA_964351065.1. Classification (GTDB taxonomy): domain Bacteria; phylum Pseudomonadota; class Gammaproteobacteria; order Pseudomonadales; family Azotimanducaceae; genus JANQJA01. The sequence goes on along the minus strand of CAYGNA010000022.1, from coordinate 8,934 downwards.
TTTGGATCATCACACTCAATCCAGCGGGCGGTATGCACGCTGACGCCTTCATAGGCGCAATCGACCTTGTATTCGTCTTTCAGCCGAAATGCCACCACATCGAACTGCAGGACACCCACAGCGCCCAAAATGAGGTCATTACTGGCAAGCGGCATAAACACCTGGGTGGCGCCTTCTTCGGACAGTTGGGTCAGTCCCTGGCGTAACTGCTTGCTCTTGAGAGGATCCCGTAGCTGTACCCGACGAAACATTTCTGGCGCAAAATGTGGCACACCAAGATAGCGAAAGTTCTCACCATCGGTAAACGTATCGCCAATCTGGATAGTGCCGTGATTGTGCAAGCCAATAATGTCGCCGGGATAGGCAACTTCTGCCTGTGATCGCTCACCGGCCAGGAATGTTACAGCATCACTAATGCGCACATCCTTGTTGAGCCGAACCTGGCGCATTTTCATGCCCTGCTCAAACGTACCCGAGCACACCCGCATAAAAGCCACGCGGTCCCGATGTTTTGGATCCATGTTTGCCTGGATCTTGAACACAAAGCCGGAGAACCTGTCTTCTTTGGCCTCTACACGCCGGTTGTTTGATTCCCGTGCGAGCGGCGCCGGCGCATATTCCACAAAGCCGTCCAGCATCTCCATGACACCAAAGTTTTTCAGCGCGGTACCAAAATAGACTGGCGTCATTCGGCCCGCCAGGTATTCATCCAGATCGAACTCGTGGCTTGCCGCCTTGATCAGCTCAATCTCCTCAACGAGTTCGTCCCGTTGCTTGCCAAGCATCGTGGCGGCCTCGCTCGAAGCAAGCCCCTTGATAACGGGGGCATCAGTAATCGTCTCGCCTTTTCCAGGCTGAAACAGGTGGATCTCATCCCTGTAAAGATCGTAGATACCCCTGAAATGATTGCCCATACCAATCGGCCAGGTGATGGGGGCACAGTTGATCTGCAGGACATCCTCAATTTCGTCTAACACTTCAATCGGGTCGCGTACTTCCCGATCCAGCTTGTTGATAAACGTCAGGATAGGGGTATCGCGCAACCGACAGACATCCATCAGCTTGATGGTTCGTTCTTCGACGCCCTTGGCACCGTCGATCACCATCAACACCGAGTCAACAGCGGTCAATGTGCGGTAGGTATCCTCTGAAAAATCCTCATGACCTGGCGTATCCAGCAGATTGACAATGCGGCCCCGGTACGGGAACTGCATCACAGAGGTCGTTACCGAGATGCCACGCTGCTTTTCCAGCTCCATCCAGTCAGAAGTGGCATAGCGATCCGACTTCTTTGACTTTACGGTACCCGCCATCTGGATAGCCTTCCCGTACAGCAGCAGTTTTTCGGTGATCGTCGTCTTGCCGGCATCCGGGTGCGAGATAATCGCGAATGTACGGCGCTTATCGACTTCAGTATTAATTGCCATGATTGATTGCAGAGACAGCTGACGCAGAGGCGGCGGATTATAGCGAGATCACGCCTGTCTGTCCGCAATGCTTGGCCAGAAGCCCGGTGGTCAGGCGCAAGCTTCAAGTCTGTTGGTTAACCCTTCCGCCGCAAGAACATTGCCAACAATCTTCAAGCTACCGTGGCTAAAGGAATTCTTTGGCGAAGACCAGGGCGTCCTCACGGCCGCCGTCCGACGGATAGTAGTCCTTGCGCACGCCCACCTCGTTAAACCCGAGGTTCTGATAGAGCTGACAGGCCGCCGTGTTTGATGGCCGCACCTCGAGAAAAACACAGCTCGCATGCCTGTAACGGGCCCTTGCCAGCATATGTTCAACGAGGATCCTTCCGAAGCCATTACCCTGATGATCGGGATTAATACAGACATTCAGCAGGTGGGATTCACCCGCGCCCACCGAAAGGACACTGTGTCCCACATTCCTGCCTTCAAGCACAAACAACCAGCATTCATGGCCCGATTTGAGACAATCGGTAAAAATACCTTCCGTCCAGGCATAGGTGTAAGCACGCAGCTCATTTTTCATCACATTAGGCAGGTCAGCCGCCTGCATTCGCATAAGGTCATACTCCAGGCTTACTGCACTCATGCTCTGCGGCCTCCTTGCCCTGAAGCTCGATTGTTCATCATTTTGAGAGCACCGCACGCAGACCGCTGATGGCCCGCCACAACCCACGCTTGTGCCCGGACGTTGCCATATAGCTCTCAAATTCTTCCAGCGCCACCCACTGTCCTTTGCAGTGGGGGGAGACAAACCGCTGCGCCGCGGCACCAAATAGCAGAGTTACCTCTCCTGGTCGCAAACGCTGTCTGATGACAGTGCTGGCGGCAGCCTCGGACTGATCCAGGTGCTTCGAATCTACCATCGGCCAACTGAGTGAGTTGATATTTGGGGTAACAGAAACACCAAGCGCATAGGCAATGTCGTCACCAAATCGTCGCAGACCAGCGTCGAGTCCAGCTGCATCTTTTGGTAGCGAGAAACATAAACTGAGTCGGCCATAGTCACAGAAACAAAGATGAAACTGCGGCACCGGACCCGGCGCTGGCCGCGCTGCTTCACGTCGGGCCTCAGGTGCTGCAACGGCACTGCTGGTCAAAGCGCTGCCAGCGTCTGAGCCCGCCGTTGGCTGTACTGGCGCTTGTTCCGGCACCGGCACGCGCTGCCCGGTAGAGACTGTTTCGACCACCGGCTCTGCAGCGCTGTCGTGGACCGTGTCACGGAGTAGCCAGACGTCGATACCCATCGCTTTCAAGTATTGATGTCTGGCCTGCATAGGCGCCCCAAGGTGTCCTGCCTGAAATGAAAACTGCCCAGCTCACACGAAGGACGTGAAAATCCCGGCAATGCGAGATTCTAGCAGAAAACCTTTGGCCTATTCAGGCATCGACAGGTCACTGAGGCGTCTTTCGAGGCTTGCCTTTACCTGACCTGCCACATCATGGATCGTCAGCAAAACAAGTGGATCAGGCACTCGCCAGTCTACCGTCAACATGCCAAAGTTAATGCCGCCAAAGGCAGCCACCTGGTGGCTGTTTGGCGCAGACGGGCCATCCTCCCAGCTGTGCGTCATACCACTGGCTGTCATCTCCAGTAGTGGATATCCAACACCCGCATCAAGCTCGGCAATTTCAGCAAAGTGCCTGTCACCCGAAAACAGGACAACACCGTTTGCCCTGGTCTTCTGAATCAGGTTAAAGAGTCGTTGGCGCTCTGCGGGGAAATGCCCCCAGGTCTCATAGCCGTGCTCGTCATTGATCACCTGAATGCCGCTTGCAATCAGACGCAGCTGTGCCGGTTTCGCAAGCTCAGCCTCAAGCCAGGTCCACTGTGCCTCACCAAGCATGGTCAACGCTGGATCAGCATCGGGCCGGTAGCGTTTTAGCGGATTCAGCGATCGCGTCCAGGGACTCTTGAAAAAGCGGGTATCCAATAGAATCAACTGGACGCGCTGTGCCGGCGGCCCTATCTCCCGAACGGCATAAATGCCTTCACTGGCCCGCCGCACCGAATCCCCTGGTTCATCAAAGAAGTCCAGGAATACTGACTGGGACATATCCCTGCCGGAAAAGCCAGCACCACCATCGTTCTCGCCGTAGTCATGGTCATCCCAGATCGCTTCGATGGGTATTTCCTGGCGCACCCTGCTGAATCCGGGATTTGCAGCCAAATTGTCATAGGCCGCCTGCAGCTCAATCTTTGATGCAGTGTCTGCATACACATTGTCCCCAAGCAAAACCAGCAGATCCGGTTTCACTGCCAGGATACCCTGCCAGACTGGCTGTGGTCTGGACTGGTCCACGCACGAACCAAACGCAATTCGGGTAACGTCTGCTGCCTTCAACAGTCCGGCAAACAGCAGTAGAAAAACGAAAAATACATACTTCACTGGCGCATCACCTCATTCACATCCACTGACAGTTTACCGGTAGAGTGTCGGCGCCAATAGCTACCGCCAATCGACCCCGCCAATCGACCCCAGAGACGGGGAACTGGTAGAGAAGCGCCCAAAAACGATGGGCATCCGTCTCCTGCTTATTGCGACACGCTTCACAAATCTGGCGTTTCGGTTGTCGCTAGTACGCCAAAACATCCCTTTTGTCTGCTCTCAGCAGCCGCCCTTTGTCAAAACAACTACCTTGAACCGGGTCATCAACAGCTAAGTTTGGGTGAAAGAAATGAAAAAATCCGTCGTTGCAGTGGCCATTTTATTATCCGCAAACCTGACGTTACTGGTACCTGCGCAAGCAACCAGCAACCACAACACGGCACAGACTACAGAAAAACACAAAGACAAAGCGGCTCAAAAAAAGGATTTGGCCGAGAAAAAAGCAGCACGGGAACAGGCAAAAAAGGAACGGGAAGCCGAAAACAAACAAAAAAAGGCAGAACGCGCAGCCAAACTGGCCGAACCCCGGGTTCGATTCAGAATGAACAGTGCTGAGACTGCGTTTCGTGGTGTGTCCGTTAGTGCAGAGCTCAGTGTTTACAACGCTCCGCTTGGGCCGTTCGGATCGGCATCTGCTGAACTGGAAATACTGGACGCTAACGACAATACACTGGCGCTGGAAGAGTGCACAACCGCGCCTGGACTACCGACCAGGATCGAAAATGATACTTACAGGATTTCGTGCAAAATTTCCGAAAAGGGTGATTTCTCCAGTTCCCTGGTTGTCCTGGATCTACCCTTTGGTACGTATTCAGGTAGTGGGCGCTACCCAACCAGCACCGACGGCACTCAGCGTTTCCCCGTAGGTCTGGGCCTGATCTCGCTCGAAGAGGTCGCGCCTGCCCAGGCCACACTCGATTGCCAATACTCCGACTGGTCTGCGTGGGAAACCTGTAACTTTTTTGGCAATCAGACCAGGACCCGTTCGATACTGGAGGAAGCGCAGCCTGGCGGTCTCGTCTGTGACAATAACCTGTTGTTCGAGATTCGCGGGTGCTAGCCGAGACTTCATTTTTGGTCTTTAGTGACACAGGTTCACCTGGTCACGCACCGATGCCTTGAACTGATTGCTAGCGCGATAAATTACCCGCATGATGGGTGTCATCAAAATCCTGGGAGGCCCCATTTTGCGCACCGTACTCATCACAGGCACCAGTACAGGCATCGGGCTCGCGACGTCCATTCACTTCGCACAGCATGGTTACAAGGTTTATGCCGGCTTAAGAAACCTCGCGAAGGCTGGCCCACTGCTCGAAGCCGCGCAGACCGGGCTTGAAATTGAGCCAATTGAGCTCGACGTCACCTCAAACGAATCTATCGACCAGGCTTTTGCTGCAATTCATGAAAAGCATGCGATAGACGTCTTGGTGAATAATGCCGGCATCGGTGGGGCGACGCCGCTGGAACTCACTCCCGAGGCCGAGCACCGGGCGATGTTCGATACCAACTATTTTGGTGCGATCAACTGCATACAAAAGGTGGTTCCCTCAATGCGTGAGCGTCGCCAGGGTACGATCGTGAACATCACTTCCCTGGCAGGCAGGCTGGCCAGCCCCAATCAGATTGCCTACTCAGCCTCAAAGTTTGCACTGGAGTGCGCCGGCGAGGCTCTCGCACATGAACTCTACCGCTTCAACGTCCGTGTTGTGAATGTGGAACCCGGTGTCATTATGACCAACATATTCGAGAATTCAGCCGTCGCAACACGGTATGACAAAACATCACCCTACCAGCCCATCATGCGCCGAAACGGCAAATTGTTTGCAGCAGGGTTTGCCTCGGCGGTCTCACCAGACATTGTTGCCGAGAAGATATTCGAAGCGGTCACGACCACCGAATACCGATTACGCTGGCCCGTTGGCGCTGACGCCGATGGCATCATCAGCGGCAGACCCAAAATCTCGGATGAAGAATGGGCGTCGATGGGTGCAGACCTGACAGACGACGAATACAACGAGCGCTTTTACCAGTACTTTGGCGTAAGGCTTTGATGTAATCCTTGGCGCTGTAGCGACGGCCTATGCAACACGCAGCAACCTGGGCGGCGGCGGTGGTGGTGACGCAGCAAGGAAACAGAAAGAACCCAGGAAAGCACCAGCCGCCAGGACCGTAAAGCCAAACTCGTAGTTGCCATAGAGGTCAGCCATGTAACCTGCCAGAACCGGGCCAGTTGACATGCCGAGCATGACAATCAGCGACGAAAAACCCATGATCGTGCCAAACGAAGATGGCCCAAAATAGTCAGCCCGCAACGCTACCATGAGCGGCCCCCTGGTTCCCCAGGCGAGGCCGTGTAACGCGGCAAACGCAAGCACCATGGCAATTTGGTCGCCATAGGCAACCAGCAACAGGCCGAGCGTATGGGCGACCATGCACGCAATACAGATCCACTGCTTGTTAAACCTGTCGCCGAGGTAACCACCACCCAATTGGCCAACCATCTGAAAGGCTGTCATCAACGCCACGACCAACCCAGCCTGTCCCAGCGAGTAGCCAAGTCCTTCAGTAAGATGCGGCACCAGGTGCACCATGACCGCAGAGACAACCAGCAATGCTGCTGCGTGCCCGACAGAAATAAGCCAAAAGGCCCGCGTACGCATCGCTTCCCGGGCGGTAAAGTCACGACTGGCATCAAACCCGGCAACACCTGCCTCATCCGCCGCAACCCCGCTTCCACCATCTGCGACCTCTCCAATATCACCGGGTCTGTGCCGAACGATCTGCACGAGCGGCATTCCCACAACCAGCACAACAACACCCGACAGAAGTGCAGTGGTGCGCCATCCAAAAGCTTCGAGGCAGAGGATGATCACTGGCACACACAAACCCCCAAATGAGTAGCCTAGCTGAGACAACGCGACTGCCTTGGCGCGATGGCGACTGAACCAGTTCACCAGCGATACCATCACGGTTGCGAATCCACCCAGGGAAGAGCCCACGGCAATAAGCGCAAAGGTCAGGTAAAAGCCCAGTAATGTCTGGATCTGGCTAAAGAGGATAAATCCGATGCCAAAAACAAGGATGCCTATCCGAAGTATTGCTCGTGGTCCATAACGGTCAACCAGCCAGCCCTGCAGCGGGCCCAGTATGCCGCTTTCAATTCTTGTTAGGGCAAAGGCACCCGCAACCAGTGCCTTGCTCCATCCAAACTCCTGCTGCAGCAGCACAACATAGGCACCATAAGACTGCATCCACAATAGTCCAGATAACATCTGGATTCCGCCCGCAGCGCCAACTATGTACCAGCCAAAAAAAACATGGCCACGCGGTCGCAGAACACGGTTAACAGCTGTGAAAAACGGCAAACTCATGAATAGGTTCGTCTTACCAGACCATACACACTTATCGACAACCAGACGCACTCAATAACGAATGAGGATAGATTGAAGTTGAAGTACAGTGACACCATGATTAACACTGCACCTACCCCATTCATCAACGAGAAGCGCCGGTCGCTGGGCAACATTCGCCCCGACTGGATACCAAAGTATGAAACAAGAACCAAAACAACGCCCACGTTGCCGACAAAGTCATGCCAAGCATATTCGATCATAAATTCCTTCCTGGTAGCCGCTAGCCTGCATCCATGACTGTAGTGCTCAGACACCAGTAGTGCTCAGCCACCAGTAGTGCTCAGCCACCAGTGAATCGACAGGACTGCCTGCTGATCTTGTCACAATTAGGTGGCAGGTGTTACCAGGATCTTGAGACGTTGACTCACCTTTGCCTGCCCCAAGAAGCCCTCTACAAATCGCAAGGGTTGGCAATCGACAAGCGTCCAGCTGAAGCAGCCGCTTCTCGCAAATCCTTGATGACTTTCCTGAACGAGGTTTGGTCTAACAGGCTCGAGCCACAGCCAAGTGGCATTAGAGTCCCTGCGCGAGTCTCAAAGCGAAAGGTCATAGTCGTCGCCTGGCATTCCTGCGGGTCAGCAACGATCTTGATCTGAAAACCCAGCAACTTGAACTGAAGGCCCAAAGAAAGAGAACTGTCGAGGCAAGCCGCAGACTTGGCCGAGTGATACTGTTGGTGGCCCTAACAAGCCTGCTGGCACTGATTATCTTCATATACCTGTACCTGAGCCGCGTTGGCAATCAGCGACGCTGGTTGCTGTGCCATCCCTTGTTCACCATGGGGTAAACACCGGAATTCACTCACTCGGGGAACGGGCGCTCATTTGAGGCCACCTGCCTGATCTGTCTGTCGTGTAGCCTGCCCAGCAGCAGCACCCCAACAATCGCACCCAACAGGGCAAACGCCATGTCAGACTGCGTGTCCCAGACATACCCCTGGGTTCCCAGAAACGCATCCGCGGCCTCATCTGATAACACTGCAACCAACCATTCAATCAGTTCATACAACGCACTGAATGCAAGACAACAACTGATGGCGAGGAAGTGTGTCCAGTGTCTGCCGTTAACAACCGCGAGCCGGATCAGTAACTCGCGTGCCAGGATGACGGGGATAAATCCTTGCGCAAAGTGCCCAACCTTGTCGTAATTATTGCGAGTCTGCCCAAAGACATCCGCGATCCAGTCAAACAGGGGTACTTCAGCATAGGTGTAATGCCCACCAACCATCAAAATCACGCAATGCACCAGAATAAGCCCATAGAGGAGCGGCGTGAGCGGAAACCGACGCCATGTCAACGCAATCAGAATGAGACCGATAACAGCCGGCGCCACCTCAAGCGTCCAGGTGAGATAGTCCTTCGGTGCTATGCCCGACCAGGCGAGCACCACAAAAAACACCAGGAGCCAAAGCACCTGTCGAACGGATAGTCCGGTCATGGACGCTTCCCGTGTGAATGCGAATCCTGTAATAGTATCATCGGACGGCGCTAGGCTAATGAGGGAGTCTGGATGGAATCTGGTTTAACACTTTCCGGCATCCGTGTGCTGGATCTGGGGAATCGTCCGGCAACCGCCTGGTGCGGCCGACTGCTGGCAGATTTTGGCGCTGAGGTGGTAGGCATTGAAGATGAAACCGGGCACCCACTACGTAAGCAGGCTCCATTT
>CAYGNA010000021.1:8812-22259 GCA_964351065.1 uncultured Pseudomonadales bacterium | reverse complement strand
GATGTAATACTCGAAAGGGGTACCCGCGGTGGCGTAGCGAGGTAACCTGCGCCTGACAGAAACTGCGGGGCGCCGAAAGCGAACACTGAAGCGCGAGACAACAAGCAGGCAGAGGAGCAGTGCAAACAGTTGGTAAATCAGCGTAAGGTCGGTATCAATCCCGAGGGCAGCACAGATTACCGTGCCCATCTGAACCAGCCTGCCCCTGTCGGTTGAACGACGCCGGGCTCGACGACTGCGGCGAGAGAGCTTGACGTAGCTCGGGAAGATCCATTCGCGAAACGCCGCCACCTCAGATTTGCCCCTCAGATTTGCCCGTCAGAATTGTAATTCTGAATCGCCTTTTTAGACCGGGACTGCCACAGTCTCGACCAACTCCTGCACCACCTGACTGCTATCAACGCCTCTGTAAATAGCATCCTGATCCAGCGCCAGGCGGTGAGAAATGACCGGGATGGCGAGTTCCTGAATCATGTCCGGGGTTACAAAATTGGTGTTGCGTATCAACGCCAGAGCCTGTGAACATTTCATTAACGTAATACCGGCCCGCGGACTTGCGCCCATGGCAACGCCAGGGTGGTTGCGCGTGGCAGCGACCAGGTCGACGATGTAACGTTTCAACTCGTCGGCGATGCCAACACCGGTGCAGGCGCTGCGTATTTGTCGAATGTCTTCGATGCCAAGGCACGGGGTAAGGTTGTCCAGCGGGTGGGACCTTGCCTGTGAGTTCAGTATCTGAAGTTCGTCCTCGCGGCTGACGTACCCCAGCTTAAAGCGCATCGCAAACCGGTCCATTTGGGCCTCAGGCAGGGGATAGGTGCCATGAAATTCCACAGGGTTTTGAGTGGCGATAACAAAAAACAACTCGTCCAGCGGAAACCGGTCACCCTCGACGCTGACCTGGTTTTCAGCCATGGCTTCCAGCAGCGCTGACTGGGTTCTGGGTGATGCCCGGTTTACCTCGTCGGCTAGCAGAATCTGGGAAAATATAGGCCCCTCCCTGAACCGGAAGGTCTGAGTTTGCTGGTCGAAGACGGAAACACCGAGAATGTCGGTAGGCAGCAGGTCGGGTGTGAACTGGATACGTTTGAAGCGGGCGTCTAGCGAGGCAGCGAGAGACTTGGCCATGGTGGTTTTGCCTGTGCCAGGCACGTCCTCAAGCAGCACATGCCCGCCGGCAAAAAACGCGGTCAGAAGCCACGGAATGCTGTTGTTATTGCAGCGCATCACCGACTCGATATTGGCTCTGAGGCGCTCGATAAGTTCACTTGCTGGTAAAAAAGCAGGTCTTGGCTGGGTTGAAGTCACATCAATTCCTGGATGGGGAAACGAACCAGCTCAATTTTGACAACCACGTGATCCATGAGACCGCCAGCGGCGTAACAATGGACAATTTGGAATTCGAGAAGCTGAGTCGGTATGATCACAGGCAATTCAAGATCCGTCAACAAGGTGCTTATGCTCGCTGGGTCCAGTTCAGACGACTGGAGTGATTTGCTGGTGAAAGTCGGTGAGAGTCGTGACCGTACGGCTTTCTCACGTCTATTCACTCATTTTGCACCTCTCGTGAAAGGTTTCCTCATGAAAGGCTCAAACATTGGGCCTGAGCAGGCAGAAGAACTCGTTCAGGAAACGATGGTTAAGGTCTGGAACAAGGCGGACAGCTTCAATCGGCAAAAGTCTGCTGCGAGCACCTGGATCTATACGATTGCCCGTAATACGAGAATCGACTGGATCAGGCGTGAATCACGCTCTCATGTCGATATCGATGCGGATGACCTGTATGACTCCGGCGAAGAAAACCCCTCCTACTCTTCATTGATCCGGGTTCGTGACAAAGAAAACATCAGGAATAACCTGGGCGAATTACCCCAGGAACAATTGGAAGTCGTGACAAAAATTTACTACGAAGGGAAATCGCACAGTGAGGTCGCGGAAGAACTGCGATTGCCGCTGGGCACAGTAAAATCACGGATCAGGCTTGCACTTAAGCGTATGCACCTGTCCCTCGCAAAAGAAGCTTGAGAATAAAAATAATGGCAAGATTACACCCCGATTCAAATTTCCTGGCGGAATACTCTGCTGGCGGCCTGACGCCGGCTGAGAGTGTTTCTGTATCTGCACACCTTCATTTTTGCACCCAATGCCGGGACAGCATCCTTTCCCTTGAGGAAATTGGTGGTGTCCTCCTCGAACAGACTGCACCCGAAACAGTCTCGGCCGATGTGCTGGAAACAGTGCTCGGCCGCATCGAATCAGCGGCAGATATGCCGTTGGTGAAGCGTGAGATTCGCGTAATCGATTCGGATCTAACGCGCTTGCCGAAGCTGGTTCAGCGTCTGCTGCCGGAAGGCAAGCCCGGTTGGCGTAACCTGTCGCCGTCGCTTGAGATTGCGCGTATTCCTATTGGTGAAAAAGTTTTTGAACTGGCACTGCATAAAATCAAACCTGGCGGTAAGGCACCTGAACATGACCACAAGGGGCGTGAGATTACTGTCGTGCTGCAGGGCAGCTTCTCGGACGATGATGGTGTGTACCAGGAGGGCGATTTTCTGGTTAGGGAACCCGGTGACATCCATACACCAATGGCAACCCAGCATGACCAGTGCATTTGCCTTTCGGCTTGCGAAGCACCCATTCGAATGGTGGGTCCGTTCAAACGACTCTTGAACCCCTTTATCAGTTTTAGACCTGCCTGAGAACCTTTTAATCTCCCGCGTTTTGGGGTTCAATCGACGCCTCGCGTATATTGGTACCCCAAATGTCCAACAAGGCCGTCATTAGAGAATTTGTCAAGAGCTGGGCAGCACTCGATCCAGAGAAGACTGCCGCTTTTTTCACAGAGGATGGCGTTTACCACAACATGCCGGCAGTACCAGTAGTGACCAGGGCTGCAATTGTTGAGTTTATTGCCGATTTCACCCGGGATTGGACCGCAACCGAGTGGGAAGTGGTGTCTATCGTCGAAGATGGTGACATCGTTGTGGCCGAGCGAATCGATCATATTGACCTTGGCGACAAACATATTGATTTACCCTGTGTTGGGGTTTTCGAAATGCATGACGGCAAGATCCGTATCTGGCGCGACTACTTTGATCTGGGTACTTACCTCAAAGCATTGGCTTGAAAGCATTGGCTTGAAAGCATTGACCTGAAAGCGCTGGCCGCAAAGCGAGGGCTGCAAAGGAAGGGCTTGAGGCGTAAGTCTGCAGGTTTAGGGTCTGCTGGATGTGTGAGGTTAATCCAAGCCGTTTTTAGCCAGTTCATCAGGTAAATCCAGATGACACGAGACCTGATGCTGCAGGCCTAGATTGCGTAGTGCAGGGACGTTACCTTTACACTGTTCCATGACCTTTGGGCAACGGGGATGGAAAGGGCAGCCTGAGGGTGGATTGATAGGCGAGGGTACGTCGCCTTCGAGCACCTGTCGCTTTGCCACACGATGTGGGTCAGGAACAGGTATCGCCGAAATCAGTGACCGGGTGTAGGGGTGAAGCGGATTGCGGTACAGCATGTCGCTGTTGCCGTCTTCAACAATGCGACCGAGGTACATGATCGCCAGTCTGTCGGAGACATGTTTGACAACGGCCAGGTCGTGCGCAATAAACAGGTAAGACAGGTTAAATTCTTTCTGCAGGTCAACAAGCAGGTTCAGGATCTGGCTCTGGATTGACACGTCCAGAGCGGATACGGGCTCGTCACAGATAATCAGTTTGGGGTTTAACGCAATAGATCTTGCTATGCCGATTCTCTGGCGTTGACCGCCAGAAAACTCAAATGGATAGCGAGTGGTAGAGCGCGCGGGCAGGCCAACGATTTCGAGTAGCTCGGCAACGCGCTTCTTGCGCCATTGCTTGTCGCCGATGCGATGGATGATAAACGGCTCTTCAAGGATATCGCCAACCGTGTGTCTCGAGTTCAGTGACTCCATCGGGTCCTGAAAAATCATCTGTATATCTTTTCGAAAGGGTAGCAGAGCACGGCCACCGAGTTCTGCAATATTCTCACCCTCAAACTCTATGGCGCCCGATGTGGGACGGTAGAGCCTGGCTATACAGCGTCCCAGCGTCGATTTGCCACATCCGGACTCACCTACCAGGCCAAGTGTTTCCCCGGGTTTAATGTCAAACGAGACACCGTCAACGGCTTTATTAAACTTCGCGGCCCGCAGCAGTACGCCTTCCCTAACGGGAAAGTGCATGTGGAGATTCCGTACTCGCAGCAGGGGAGTGTCGGTCATAGTTCACGCCATTTGATACAGCTGACAAAATGTTCGTTTTCTACCTGTTCGATGGTTGGTACAGAAGCACGACATTCCTCAACTCGATGGGGACACCGGTTCTCGAAGCGGCATCCGGGCGGCAGATCCAGCAATCCCGGCACCATACCTTCAATGATTGCCAGCGGTGACTTGCTGATGGTGTCGAGTCTCGGAATTGATGCCAGCAAACCACGGGTATACGGGTGCTTCGGCGTATCAAAAAGCTGGTAAACGGTACCTGTTTCCGCAATTTTTCCTGCATACATGACCACCACGTGCTCGCAGGTTTCAGCAATGACGCCAAGGTCATGGGTGATCAGCATCACGGACATACCCATCTCCCGTTGCAGTTCCTTGATCAATTCGAGAATCTGGGCCTGGATGGTTACATCAAGCGCCGTAGTCGGTTCGTCTGCAATCAGCAGTGCGGGTTTGCACGCCAGCGCCATGGCGATTACCACGCGCTGCCGCATGCCACCGGAAAGCTGGTGCGGATACTCCCCCATTCTGATGTCGGGTGATGGAATACCTACCCGGTCGAGAATTCCGATGGCTTCCCGTATGGCCTGCGCGGATGTCACATCTTTGTGAAGGGCAATGACCTCGGTAATTTGCCGGCCTATGGTGTGTACGGGATTAAGTGCTGTCATCGGTTCCTGAAACACCATGCCGATGTCATTGCCGCGCACCTTCTCCATTTCATGAATTGGCAGCGTCACCAGGTCACGACCGTTAAGCCGAACATGGCCTGATACTATCTGTCCCATTGGCTGCGGCAGCAGTCGCATGATAGAGAGGGCGGTGACGCTCTTGCCACAGCCTGATTCACCCACAATACCCAGCGTTTCACCGGGCAGAACCTTGAAGCTGACATCGTCGACGGCGCGCACGCGACCTTCGTCGGTGTCGAACTCCGTGACGAGGTTTGCGACTTCTAACAGTGGTTCTGTCACGATCTACTTGAACTGGTCATAGACGTTAATCTGGGGCGGAAACGTGTCGCCGTCTTTCCGCGCCTTTAGCGTGGCTTCTTTCATGTCCTGATCAATCCAGTGCACATAGTACTCGCCCGCACTACCCGAGTGTTTGTGATTGAAGAAGGGGGGATAGCGCATCCAGCGCCAGTGACCCACGCGATAGAATGGCTGATAGAAGCCCGGCACAAACGACGCATACTCGTGGTGCAGTTCAGTCATCTGGTGCGCCAGTGAAATCATCTCCTGCTTGTCATCTGACTTGCGGTACCTGTCGATCATCTGGTCCATTTCCCAGATTGCGAGCGCCTCCAGGTTATTGGTCTGGGTCTTGAGCTGACGATTGGGGTTAACGCTGCCGTCATCAAGGAAAGCGTCGTCATAGGCGTTGTCAGAATGATAGGTTTCCCAGAAGCGGGGATACATTTCCAGGGACACATTAAGCGCTGAGAAATGAATGTCGTGTTGTTTTTCCTGTACCTTCTTCCAGCCTGCGGTCCCGTCGAGAACTTCTATGCGGAATTCCAGGCCAGCCTTGGCGGCTTCTTCTTTCAATATGGTCAGTACGTCCTTTAGTGCCTCATAGCCGGAAGACAAGGTAAAAGACAGACGCTGGCCCTGATCGTTCACCAGAATGCCGTCAGGGCCGCGCTCAGTAAATCCGGCTTTCGCGAACGCTGATAGCGCTTCGTTAATATCGAACACGCGGGCCTTGAGTGTTGGGTGGGAAAACTCTCCGTAGCCATCGGATGATGTTTGCAGGCGCGAATAGTCACCGCGGAAGAACTTTTCGATGACCAGGTCCCAGTTGGTGGCGTAGTTGATACCGATGCGTATGTCGTGGTTGTCCAGCAGGGGTTTTGCTGTGTTGATCCACAGGCCGTAGGTTGGTCTGGGTTTCTGGTTATAGAAAGTCGACTTGTGGATGTAACCGCCAGCAACGTCCGGGTCACTGTCGGGCAGTTTCTCGTACCAGTATTCTGCGATGTTCAGGCCAAACTGATCGATGTCGCCGCGTTTGAATGCTTCGAATACTTTTGGTGTCTCGCGGATGACGTTAAGTTGAATACGGTCAGGATTGTAACGGTTCTTCCAGAACTTCTTGTCTTTTGCCCACCAGTCTGGCAACCGCCGGAGGGCAATGGATCGGCCTTTTTTGATGTCTTCATCCAGAACCACATAAGGCCCTGACGTTGGCACAAATCGCCACTGGTACCGATCAACAAAGTCCTCGCCCATCTCCTTGAAAAAATGTTGTGGTACGCCGCGCAGTTCAAGCACGCGGGAGTCCATGTCTGGCTTGCTCTCGGGAATTGTAATGGAGAAGGTGTAGTCATCGAATTTTGTGATGTTGGTGTACTGGGTGCCGTACCAGTTGTTGTACCAGGGCGCGATGATATATTCCGACCGGTAGAAGAAAAACATGAACATAAAGTCATCAGCATTCAGCGGTTCACCGTCTGACCAGCGAGCATTCTTGTCGAGCTTCACGTAAACCGTTTTGTTTTCGCGATCGACAGCCCATGATTCCGCCAGGCCAGGATAGTAGTCGAATTCGTCTGGATGCCGTTCGGCGAGCCCCAGTGTTGTGTAGTCGAGAATAAATGGGCGGAACGAGCCGTTGGAATCTGGCCCGACAAAGCGCAGGGTTCGCGGGAAGTCCTGCAACGCGCCATACTGTGTGCCACCCTTAATTGCATCGTTGGATCCGATCTCAGGCAGATGTGAACCATTTTCCCACGTCAGGTTGGTGGGCAGGTCTGCCAGGGTCTTGAACGAGAAAAAATCGGGGTTTGCCGCGTAATAAGCTTCCACCTCTGCCGTGACATCTGGGGTATCGGCACTAGTCTGCGTTTTGCTGGTATCGCCACCACAGCCTGCCAGCAATAGCAGGGTGGAGACAAGGGTGGGCAGAACAAATCGATGTATCATAAAAAACCTCAGGCTAACGATAGACTGTGAACTTTTTCGGGTCGAAAGACTCGCGGATTGCCTCGCCGATAAAGGTTACCAGAGTGAGAAGAATTACCAGGGTGCCGAACGCCGACGTTACAATCCAGGGTGCCGTCCGAAGTGTGGCCGTGCCCTGCTTTAGGAGTTCGCCAAGACTGGGCGTGGGTGGCGGTAGGCCAAATCCCAGAAAATCCAGTGCGGTAATCGAGGTGATCGCAGAAACCACGGTAAACGGCATAAATGTCACCAGCGTTGACAGCACGTTGGGCAGGACATGCCGAAAGATAATCCTTGAGTTGGATGCACCCAGCACGCGTGCTGACGCGATGTAGTCTCTTGCCTTCTCTTTGTAGGTCTCGGTGCGCATGTAATAGGTCATGCTGGTCCAGGAAAACAGTACGAGTACGGTGAGTAATATCCCAATCCTGGCCGGTATCGAGAAGGTCGAGGGTATGACAGAAAAGACGATGATCACCATGTACAGGAACGGCACGTTGGACCAGATCTCAATCACCCGCTGGAACAACAGGTCGAATACGCCGCCAAAAAAGCCCATGGCGCAGCCAACTGCGATGCCGATGCCATAAACGGCAACCATAAACGCCAGTGAGAAGAAGAGGGCAATACGGGTGCCATAAAACAGTCTGGCGAGGATATCGCGGCTGGTAGTATCGGTCCCGAGGAAGTGGCGCTGCGCCAGATTTGGCGGTTCTGGCTTAAAGATGCCGCCAGGCGCGTGGTTTTCATAGGCACTGTAGGGCACCAGCGGCAGCAGAACCCAATTGCCAGTATTCTCCCGCTCAAATTTCTCCTTGAGGTCGCGGTAATTGGCCTCGTAAGAATAGTCGAGGCCGAAGTCCGTGCCGGGATGGAATGCCGTATAGGTGGGGAAATGCAGTGAACCCTCATAATTGACGATGAGGGCGCGATTGTTAATCAACAGTTCACCAAAAAGACTCAATACCAGAATGCCGGCCAATATCAGGAAGCTGTAGTAACCCCGTTTTATCTCGCGGAATCGACGCAGCTTTTTCAGCGTCTGTGGATTGAACTGGAACATTACTGGAACCTGATTCGTGGATCGACCATGGCAACCAGTACATCCGAGATGATGTTGCCAATCAGCAGGAGTACGCTGGCCAGCAGCACAACACCCATCACGACAGGATAATCGCGGTCCAGGATTGCTGTCAGGCCAAGCAGGCCAAACCCGTCGATGTCAAAAATCGATTCAATGAGGAAAGAGCCAGATACCAGCAGTGTGATGTTCTGCCCAAACGTCGTCGCAATCGGGATCATGGAGTTACGCATCGCATGCCGGGTGACCGATTGCCGGAATGACACGCCTTTGGCGATAGCCGTTCTGATGTAGTCAGCCGCGAGATTGTCCATGAGATGATTTTTGAGCAGCAGCGTCACCAGGGCGAAGCTGCCAATCAGATAGCAGATGAGTGGCAGTATTGAATGATTGATCAGGTCTGCGATCTTGCCCCACAGCGTTTTTTCTTCAAACGACATGGAAACGAAACCGCCCATGGGAAACCATTCCAGTCGCACTGAAAAATACAGCAATAGCAGTGAACCCAGCGCGTAACCCGGAATAGCGTAACCGACGAAAATGAATATGGACGTCACGTTATCGACCAGCGTGCGGTGGCGAATAGCCTTCAACACGCCAAGCGGAATACAGACCAGATAGGTGATAAACAGCGTCACCAGGCCGTAGTAGAGGGAGACAGGGAACCTGTCCTGGATGACGTCCCAAACAGGCTCGTTGTATCGATAAGAAGTACCGAGATCTCCTTTTGCGACTTTCCATACCCAGTCGGCATAGCTTTCGAGCACGGGCTTGTCGAAGCCGTAGTATTCACGCAAGCGCTTGAGTTGGGCATCCGAGAGCGCCATACCCTGGCCGGCAACCTGTTCAACAGCCGGACCACCCTGCTCACCCATTTGCTGGGATTCCATAATGGCGCGTTCCAGTGGCCCACCGGGCACTAGCCGCGTAATCACAAACACGATAATGGTCACGCCGAGCAATGTGGGCGGGATCAGCAGTAGCCTTCGAATAAAATAGTCACGCATCAGGGGTTTGGCGCCGATTTTTGATCAGCAGGAGATCATGGTCGCCGGATGGGCGACGCTGCTCCCCGCAAATAGATAGTCAGGGGATGTTGCCACATTTAGCGCCGCCTTAAAACGTGATTCGATAGATTTAGCGCATGGATATACTGCTTGAAGGGAGGGAAACTTCGGGTACAATGCCGCCGCTATAAAATTACCACTATAAAAAGCCTGCATAAAAGGAGAAGTTAGTTGGAAAGCATCGAAAAGAATATTTCCGAAGCAGACAAGTACGTGAATATGGGCATTGAAATGGCGATGCAATATGCGCCCCAGTTGATTCTTGCCGTTCTCACGCTGATTGTCGGCCTTTGGATTATCAACAAATTTACCGCCGGCCTGGGCAGGGCCTTTGACAAGAGTGGCATGGAGCCCACGCTGCAGAAATTTATCCACAACCTGCTCAGTGTTGGCCTGAAGGCTTTGCTGCTGATCAGTGTTGCCTCCATGGTTGGGGTTGAGACCACCTCCTTTATTGCGGTACTGGGTGCTGCCGGCCTGGCCGTTGGCCTTGCCCTGCAGGGTAGCCTGGCAAACTTTGCTGGCGGCGTACTGATCCTGCTGTTTCGACCGTACAAGGTGGGTGACTTTATCGAAACCAATGGTCAGATGGGTGTGGTCAAAGAAATTGGCATTATTCACACCACCATGACGACAGGTGACAACAAGACTATCATCCTGCCCAATGGGCCTGTTTCCAATGGCACTATTGTTAACTTTTCTACACAGGCCACACGCCGGGTCGATATTGTGTTTGGTATTGGTTACGGCGATGACCTGAAGAAAGCTAAAGAAGTGCTGGCAGGGCTGATCGAAGCAGATGAACGCATCCTGAAAGACCCGGCGCCACTGGTGGTGATCTCTTCGCTGGGTGACAGCTCGGTCAATATCACAACCCGCTCATGGGTTAATGCCGCTGACTACTGGGGTGTGTTCTTTGACCTGACCGAAAATGCCAAGCTGGCGTTCGACGCAGCAGGTATCAGCATACCGTTCCCGCAAACCGATGTTCACCTTTACCAGGCAAAAAGCTAGTCACTAGATTAGTTGTCTCGCTGACTGACGTGGCTCAGCCGTGGTGCAGAGAGATCCCGATGCTTCGGGATCTCTCTGCATACGACACACAAACCCATCGACCTCTTGCCGAAACACCTGTTACACAGACTGGTTCGGCTTTTCAGTTCAAGCCCGCTATTGCGGCATAAACCGCGTCTGACAGAAGCTGTGATCTGGGCGATGCTGTGATGTCCGCCTGCATCTGATTCATTGCGTAACCAATGGCAACCTGATTGTCCCTGTCAGCGTACCCTGTTGAACCACCAGCACCCGCATGACCAAATGCATTGGGTGATGGCCCGTAGGCACCCTCGGTATTCAGCATGAACCCCCGAGCCCGCCGCATTGGACGCCCCAGCACCAGGTCAGGCTGGTTATCCACCTCGAGCCGGGTTGCTTCATCAATGGCATGCTTACTCAAAATGTGTACGCCATTCAGTTCACCGCCCATCGCAAGTGCCGCATAGATGGTTGCGATACCACGGGCATTTGCCTGCCCATTTGCCGCTGCTATTTCTGCGCGGCGCCACTCCGCGCTGCAGGCATCCTTGAATGGGCTGACAGAAGGGTTCAGCAGGGCGCCGGGATAAAGTGCCGGCATTTTGGCGGCAGTTGCCGGCACCTTTGGCTTTTTACGCGCACGATTGGGTCCATTAAGCGTGGCAACCCGGCCCATCTCCGAATCAGGCAGGCCAATAAAACAATCAGCGCCCAGCGGCTGTGCAATGTTCTCCCGGAAGTACTCGCCAAGCGTCTGGCCAGTAATGCGGCGCACCAGTTCGCCTGGCAAGTAGCCCCAGGTAATCGCGTGATAACCGGCAGCCGTGCCCGGTTCCCAGTGAGGCTTCTGGGCAGCGAGCAGGTTCACCATCTTGTCCCAGTTGTAGAGATCGGCGACGGTCAGCTTTTGATCAACACCAGACAGCCCGGCCTGGTGTGAGAGCAGTTGGGCGACGGTCACAGCCTGCTTGCCTGCAGCACCAAACTCCGGCCAGTAGTCGATGACCCTGGCCTCGTAATCCAGTTTGCCCTGGTCAAACAGATGGGCAACCGCAACCGACGCTAGCCCCTTGGTGGTCGAGTAAACGTTGACCAGGGTGTCTTTTTCCCAGGGCTTGTCCATTTCGACCGAGGTCCAGCCGCCCCACAGATCAACAACCTTTTTGCCCTGGTAGTACGCACAGAAACTCGCGCCAACTTCTACCTCGTTCCACAGGTCTGCAAAGACCTGTCGGACGCCCTCAAACCCGGCAGCCACGTCACCATAAACTTCAACTTCCATCTGTTTGTCTCCCTGTATTGATAATTGATGCTACTGCAATGGCGTGGGTAACGGCCAGATCAAACCCGGGTTGGGCCTCGTGTCGACAAAGGCCTGTCCCGAAAGCCGGCAGGATCAGCCAGGCGGCTTTGTTGTGCCTCCATGGCGAGTTGATTAAACCAGTCGGGTAATGGTGGTTCACCGCACTCTGCCGCCAGCCGGTTGTAGTAGTCAGCCTGCGCGTCGCCCAGCTTATGGTAATGCCGCAGGGGTGCGCCGCTGGCAACAAGCTCATTGCGGCGCGAACGGGACGCCTCCAGCATCTCTTCAGTCGAAGGCAGTTTAACCCTGCCATCCAGTACGGCGCAGTACCATTTGGCCTGCATTTCGAACAATGGGAACGGCACAATCAGGAAGGGAATCCCAATAAAAGCAAGTCGCTCAATGCCTGGTACCAGGATGTCGCGATACAGTGGATGCACCCGGTTGTCTTCTACACTTACCAGGTCATCAGCCAGAAAAGGGTAGTCAAATTGATAGCCGGTGCAGTACATAAACTCATCAATGTCCAGCGTGGCACCGCTCGCCAGTACCAGTTGACCGACCTCGTTGAAGCCGGTGGGGGCAGCGCACAGTAGTGCACCAGTCGGGGTCTGCTTGCGATGAGGCTGGTCATTGAAGCGATCACCACACCAGTAAACCTCTGCCGCGACTTTTGCGATTTCCATCGAAATGTCCGCGCCGGATGCAGACGCACCCCATAGCGCAACGCGCTTTCCGGCAAATCTCCCTGGCGTTCGGTAGTTGTGACTATGGGTAATCTTGCCATTGAAACAGTTCGTGCCCGGTAGCACAGGAATCCTGGGTAGCGAATAGTGCCCGTTGCAGACCAGGACAACATTGGCCGAAATCGGGGTTACCGGATTGTTTTGCCCGTGTATGGCATTAACAGTCCAGCCACTCCCGTTATTGGGCTGAACGCTTGTGACGCGAGTGCCAAACTGAATGTGTCGAATCAGGTCAAAGTCCCTGGCAAAATTTTTGAGGTAATTGAACACTGCGCTGTGGTGCGGGTACCGTGGCAAGTTGTCTGCACCGCCGCCAATCGCGTCAAATGTGTAGTCAGAGTAGGCCATCAGGTCACGCGGCAGGTTGGTCCGCAGCGAGGCGTAAATCGATGAATAGACACGGCTGCCTGATTGCTCGTCGTCAATTTCAGGCGTGTAGTCCCAGATGCCACCAACAGCGTCACCCTGCTCCAGCACCATCACATCAAAGCCGTTTTTGGTGAGTTCCCTTGCCGATACCAGCCCGGCGGCCCCGGCACCAATAACTACTGCATTTCTGGTCACGGCTGCCTCGCCCAATGCCACGGCTCATAGGCAATCCCAAACGGATTGTCACGGGGGTAGGATAATTCGAACCCGAACTCACGGGCGTTTTTGCTTAGCCAGGCGAACGCCTCTGTTTGCTCAAATGATTCTTCCAGCGGTTCTGCCCCGGGTGTGGTGATATCGAGTGCGCACCCCGTATGGTGTTCGCTGTAGCCAGGTAGCGCATTCACTTTGAGGATATCCTCAATCACCTGGCCGCGATTCAGCTTGTTTCGGATAAGTTCACACTGGTAGTCAACGGAGCGAAATGCACTGACGAGTTGCAGTACCACACCGTCACTCACCGCGGCCTGACACATTTGCTGCCAGTGATCAGCCGTGTCCGGGGTCATCTGTTGCTCGCGGCCAAATACGTCGATTTCGCAACTGACGAGTTCTTCGGCTTCAACCTGAACAGGCAACTGCAGAGCCGCGCGCAGGCTTC
>CAYGNA010000021.1:0-8712 GCA_964351065.1 uncultured Pseudomonadales bacterium | reverse complement strand
AACTATTTTCAGAACTCTTCTCAAAACGCTTCAAAGTGCCATGACTCCAGCAACAAATGCGACGATTGCGCCGATGAATACAAGTATCAGGTACAGCACGCCAAGAATGACAAAGTTCAGGAATGTCGTGAAGTAACCCTGGCCAAAAACCCGGCGCAGGGACAGGTACAAATACAAAGGAATCCAGGCGCTCAAAATCGCTGTGACTGTGCCTGTGCCGGGTAGAAGGTCGAGCAGGGACTCAGCAGTCAGCGTGACAAAAAGAAAACTGTGGTTATGCAGGGCCAGCACCAGGTGCTCGGTATAGTATTTGCCGGATGAGAAATAAACGATCTTCAGCAGCAGTGCAAATACAGGCAGCAGGAAGAACAGTATAGGCGGCACCACATCGATGACCTGATCCAAGAGTGCAGAGGGATCTTCCTCGGCAACCCGAATCATTTTGTTTGTCTGCACCAGCAGGCGCTGGCCAAGCTGGTCGTTCTGGGTGTCAGTCAATGAATCAAGGCGAATCAGTGCAACAGCATCCCGAAGTTCCTCGCGCCAGTCATCGGCTGGACTGGTTTGCGCTTCGCCATCTTTGGTAATGTTTGACGCGATTGCGTCGGTATCCGGGCCATTCAGCAAGTTCAAGCCGGACACGAGAAAGAAGAACGAGACGCTGGTAATTAGGTACAGGCGCAGCGGTGGGATATAGCGGGCACGGCGCCCGATGAAGTATTCCCGGGTCAGAAAAGCGGGGCGAAACAGCAGTGCGAACAGCGTCCTTGCAGTACGAGAGTTCCATGAGAAGACGTCTTCAAACGCTTCGCCAATCAGGGACAGGAAGAAGCGGTCAACCCGCTTCTGGTTTTGCCCGCAATGGTGGCAGTAGGGGCCATTGATGGGTGTCCCGCAATTGGGGCAGCTGGCCACGCTTACACGGCTGATACCCGCGTCAGAAGCCGGCGGTTCTGACACGGGATCAGTTGTTTGATCAGGCGACAAAACGCTCCAGGTGATGGTTTGTATTCCCAAACTGGCTATCGATAACGGTCAAACGTTTGAAGTAGTGAGCGATGGCCAGTTCCTCTGTCATGCCCATGCCGCCGTGTAGCTGCACGGCGTTCTGCCCGACAAATCGCGCTGATTTACCGATCAGGTACTTGAGGGCATGGATAGTGCGCTGGGTGTCAGCCGCGTCCTGGGTTTCGAGCATAGTTGCCTTCATGCACAGGGATTTTGCCAGTGCGTGCTCCATGAACATCTCAGTCATTCGGTGCTTCAACACCTGGAAGTCGCTAAGCGGGTGATCGAACTGCTCGCGCTGTCTGGTGTAAGCGATCGTGTCTTCATAGAGTCGCTCCATCGCGCCGACAGCCTCAGAAGACAGGGCGAGAATGGCGCGGTTGGAAATCTTGTTCAGGACCTGTATACCCTGATCGACTTCGCCCAGCACGTCACCGGCCGGCACGCGAACTTTCTCGAGTGTGACTTCTGAAGCGCGCAAACCGTCAAGCGTGGGGTAATCCTGACGTGACATCCCCTCGGCGTGCTTGTCGAGCACAAACATGGTGATGCCGCTATCATCCTGTTGGTGCCCGCTGGTTCGGGCCGCAACAAGTATCTTGTCTGCAGATAAAGCATTGAGTACAACACTCTTGGTGCCGCTCAATTCGTAGAAGTCACCATCTTTGGTCGCGGTCGTCAGTATGTTGTTCAGCTCAAAATGCGACTGGGGTTCAGCGTAAGCAACGGTGGCGATGAGGCTGCCATCGATAATGCCCGAGAGCAGCGCTGCTTTCTGTTCCGCTGTACCAAACTCTGCAATAGCGCCGCCTGCCATCACGACCGTCGGCAGGAATGGTTCCACCACCAGGCCTTTGCCGAACTCTTCCATCAGAATCATGGTGTCTACAGCGTTCCCGCCAATGCCGCCATCTTCCTCGGCGAACGGCATGGCAAGCCAGCCCAGTTCTGCATACTGCTGCCAGTTTTCCCGGCTGAAGCCTTCCTCGCTTTCTGCCAGTTTTTTGCGTTGGCTGATATCGTAGTTGTCTTCAATAAATTTTTGGACGCTATCACGGAGCATCTGTTGCTCTGTGGTTAAAGAAAGATCCATTGCTTTGTTCCCTTAATTTTAGTGGGCGGCTTATTGACCGCCTGAAAAAGCTGTCGGTTTAGCCAAGTTTGAGCACGTTCTTTGAAATAACGTCTTTCTGTACTTCGCTGGCTCCGCCAAAAATGGTGGTTGCCCGACCCCCCAGGTAAGCGCTGGTTGCGCCTTTGGCAAATTTTGGCCCGGCGTTACCGTTGCCCCAAACGGCCGCGTAGATCCCGGCAGCCTCAATATTCAGTTCCTGCAGGCGTTGCTGTATCTCGGTTCCCTTGAGTTTCAGGATTGACGATTCGGGACCAGGACTACCGCCCGCTTCGACGGCCGCCAGGGTGCGCAATTCGGTAAACTCAAGCGCCATCAATTCTGCTTCGAGTGCGCCAAGCTTGTTGCGGAATGCGGGGACATCCAACAGGGTGCCATCGCCGACCTTAATGCTGGCAGCGTTTTCCCGCGCGCGCTCCAGGGCGATGACGGAATTCTGGATACCAGCCAGGCCGGTGCGTTCATGTGCAAGCAGACCTTTGGCATAGGTCCAGCCTTTACCTTCTTCGCCAATTCGGTTTTCAACGGGGACCTTCACGTCGGTCAGGTAGACCTCGTTGACACTGTGGCTACCGCCCAGGGTGATAATAGGACGTACCTCGATACCGGGGTCATCCATGGGTATGAGCAGGAAGGTGATGCCCTCCTGTTTTACCCCTGTGCTCGACGTGCGCGTCAGGCAGAACATCCAGTGTGCGATGTGCGCGAGCGTTGTCCAGATTTTTTGCCCATTAACAATGTAATGCTTGCCGTCGGGGGTGAGTTCCGCTTTGGTTTTCAGGTTGGCAAGGTCAGAACCCGCACCGGGTTCAGAATAACCCTGGCACCAGTTAACGGAGCCATCCCGAATACCGGGCAGGAATCGATCCTGTTGCTCTTTTGAACCGTGTCCCATGAGGATTGGTGCCAGCATGCCTACCCCAAAGGGCAGTTGTGGTGGCGTACTCTGGCGCGCCATCTCCATATCAAAAATGTAGCGCTGGGTCGGGGTAAAACCCGGGCCGCCAAACTCAACGGGCCACTTGGGCACATCCCAGCCGCCCTTATCGGCAAGCGCCTTGAACCATTCGCCGCGTTTGGTCCACATGTCCATGCCTTTGGGCAGATTCGCTTCTATAAAAGAGCGAACGTCCTGCTGGAAAGCGAGGTCCTCGTCGCTGAATTCGATATCCATAGGGTTTCCTGTCGTGTTGCTGATGGGTTCAGTATCAAGTGTCAGTGACAACTATAGCTATTAGTTGTCTGTGACAAATAAAGGTCAAGCATCATAGGTTCAAAGACCAGGGGGGGCAACTCGCATCAATCGCCGCGTTGCGTGCATTATTCCACAGGTTCAAGCGGCAGGCAGCCAACCTGGTCCCGGCGAGCCAGCAGCGACTTGCAGAAAGCTGCGGCATTCCCCATGGAATCAAAAGTACCTGCCTGGACACGGTACACCCGTCTTGCACTGTTTTCTGACAGGCGGATGACGGGCTCGACCTGATTAAACAGATCCGGATGACGCGCAGCTAACTGATCCCACAACCGGCGCGCTGCACTGAGTGAACCCATTGCCCCGAGTTGTACGCGGTAGGTGGTGGTTGACGCATCGCTGTTGGGCTCCGGTTGGCGGTAGCGGATATCGTTGGGCAAACGAAAGTTCCAGGACTGCGACCAGGGTATGGTTTCATCAACCCGGGTGCCGCTGACGGGGGACGCATCAAGCTCGGCGAGCCTTGTGTTGGCGCGCGTAAACCCTGCCTTTGCAGCCTCGCTAAGCCACTTGATTGCATCTTCCATACTCAGACTCGTACCCTGGCCACGGCTATACAGGTCGCCCAGGCTGTACATGGCGGGTGCATATCCTGCCTGGGCTGCGCGCTCGTACCAGCGAAATGCGGCCTCCTGATTTTCCGGCACCGATTCCCCGTATTTGTGCATCATGGCGATGACTGTCTGGGCGCGTGGATCGCCTGATTCCGCCAGTGGCTCAAACAGGGAATATGCCAGTGGGTAATTTTTGTTGCGATAAGCGTCAGCGGCGGCCTCAAAGTCAGCGTTAACCATTGAAGCGTAAAGGGTTAGAGCAACAAGAAAAAATTTTGCCATGGGTGACGAAACAAGCTGTGACGCAGGCACTTTACCACCATTCGGTACCAGGCTCGCCCTTGACAGGTCCAGCCAGCCGATCAGTGACCCAGCCACCGTAGAGTCCACCTGGCTGGGCTCTCACTTTTTCCAGGTCCAGATGACATTCAAGCCAACAGGGATAAAATGCCACATGATGCGCGAGCCTTTCGTAACCGGGCAGCGGCCTCTCATAACACCAGGCTGCTGCCTTGCGAATTTGGTCTTTCACGACAATGTCAAAATAGCTGGCACTGCCTTTCCATTCGCAGAATGATCCTTCGCCTGCGGGCACCAGACAGTCAAGGTTGATGTCCACTTGAGGCAGGTAGAATGTCGGGGCGCTTGCTGTTTCCGCCAGTTTCAAGGCAGCACGGGTATCCGCAATTATCGTCTCGCCCAGCGCAATCGTGATATGTCCAGGTTCCAGCGTCAGGGCTGGCGGCCTGGGGTAATCCCACACCGACTCCTGGCCAGGTCCGGGAATTTGGGCAAACGGTGGCCGGAGAACGCCTCGATACTGCCAGTGTGCTCGCGCTGCCTGAAGCCAGGATGGAAGTTTGTCTGATGCCATGGTTCTCCTACGATCGGGACGACCGTCCGGATTGACTGGAAAATGATCGACAATGGAGAGAAACTAGCCCGATACCAATCAATATTGGGTGATGAATGGTCAAATCCAGGCGTAGCCAGGGGGGACAGCGAGACCTGTCGGACCTGGATCTGCTGCAACGAGTCGCCACCAGGGACAGGGTTGCGTTTGAGGCGCTGTATGAGCGCTTCTATCCCCAGCTTGGCCGTTATCTGGGCCGATTGCTGCGTCGACCTGAACTCGTGGAAGAAATCGTGAACGACACCATGTTTGTCGTTTGGGAAAAGGCAAGCGTGTTCGAGGGGCGTTCAAAGGTTTCAACGTGGATTATTGGTATCGCCTACCTCAAGGGAATCAAAGCGCTCGACCGCCTGAAGACCATGCCCGACCAGGTGGGGATTCCGCTACCAGAAGTCGAGGAACTTGAAGAAACCCGGGATCTGATCAGCAAGCTGGGTCTGGATGAGTGGGTCCGGACAGGGCTCGACCTGATATCGCCTGATCAGCGATCAGTTGTGGAATTGACCTACTTCTCCGGGTACTCATACCAGGAAATTGCAGAAATCATGGATTGCCCGGTAAACACGGTAAAAACAAGAATGTTTCATGCTCGTCGCCGTCTGGCAAAACTATTACCGCTTTTAGCGGAACAGAACATAACAAAAGATGAAATGGATCATCACCTGTTTGATTGACCGGGGAACAAACAAAATGGGCAGAAAGCCAATTCACGAGCAGGTTGCAGAGATATTGCCCTGGTTCGTGAACAACTCGCTGGAAATGCGGGAACAGAAGAAGGTGCTGCTGCACCTCAGAGTCTGCGAGACCTGTCGGGCTGAACGCGACAGGCTCCAACACCTGCAGGGACTGTTGCAGGAAGAGACCATTGTCTTGCCGGATTATCGTTTCTCCTATGGGAAACTCGCGAATCGGATAGACGCAGCAGAGGCCAACCGGGCCAGCACGCAAGGATTTGGTCGCCTGGGAAGTCAACCCAGGCGCCACCTCAGCTACCTGATGGGAGCAGCGGCCAGCCTGGCTGCTGCGGTGATGCTGGTTGCTGCGCTTGATACCGATTCTCGCGTCGTGGAGGGACAGTTTCGTACCCTGACAACTGCCCCTGCACAGGAAACTCCCAGTGTCAGGCATCTGGTTGCACTCCGGTTCGACCAGCCTATTCGTGCGGAAACCTTGCGCGAGGTGCTAATCGAAACAAGGGCAACTATCGTCAGCGGTCCCTCAGAGCAAGGTACCTATATGCTGGAAGTTGATGTGCCGTCCACAACAACCGAGCAGGCATTTCTTCAGCAACTCGAAAATGTCGATGGGGTCAGTTTTGTTGCCTACAGCGACAGTAGTTCCAACATCGTTCCCTGACTGATGACCCGCTGCCTTTTACTGGTTGGTCTGGTACTCCTGGCGAGTTGTACGTCTGTGCCACAGACGCCGGAGGAGAAATTTGGTCGCCAGGTGATGTTCACGGTCGCCGACAGCGAGGGGAGCCTGGATGCGAGGACCCGAGGCGCCACTGTTATCAGCCAGATCATGTCGCTGCACAACCTGAAGAAAGTATCGCAGTGGTCAATCCGGGCGCTTGGGCTTGAGACGATTGTGGCGGAGATTCGCGGCGAGCGTCGCACCGTGGATGATGTCCTCCAGGCGCTTGGGCAGGATGGGCGTGTTGAGTCGGTGCAACCCGTTCAGCTGTTCAAGGTGCTGGGGTACAACGACCCCTATTTCCACCTGCAGGATGCCAGCGTCAACAATTCAGATATACAGGCTATCCATGTTGCAGCGACGGGCAGGGACGTGGTTGTTGCGTTGGTTGATACCGGCGTTGACCGGATGCACCCGGAACTCAAGGACAAGATCGTCTACTCGCACAATTATGTTGATCATGATCCGCACGAATTTGACAACGATGAGCATGGCACCGCGGTCGCGGGTATTATCGCCTCTACCGCTAACAACGACCTTGGTATCGTCGGCATCGCGCCCAATGCTCACCTGATGGCGCTGAAAGCCTGTTGGCAGGACAGCCAGACCCGCCGCGCCAGGTGCGACAGCTATTCCCTCACCAAGGCGCTGGTGGATGCGCTAAACCGTGGGCCTGATGTAATCAATCTGAGTCTTGCTGGACCTCCTGACCCCCTGATGGCCCGGGTTATTCGAAAAGCCGTGGACCGCGGGATTGTGGTGATTGCCGCGGTTGACGAGGCCCACCGCCAGTTTTTTCCTGCGTCCATGCCTGAGGTCATCGCCGTTGGCTCGACGCTGAGTAACGATTCACCTCTGCCAGTCAACGGGCTGTTGGCACCGGGCACTGACATGCTGACGACGACGCCGGGTGCAACATATGCCTTTCGTTCAGGCAGTTCGATGGCGACTGCCTACGTATCGGGCGTAGCTGCGCTGTTGTTGGAACATAACCATGGTCTGTCGACTCGTGGCGTACTGGCACAGCTTCGAGGTAGTGCGCTGGAAGCCAAAAACGCCGTGCCTGTTGTGGATATCTGTCGTGCAGTATTGAATGCGGCGAATATTGACACCTGCCGTATTCAACCCGCTGTGGCGGTATCCAAAACTTGCGTGAACTGCAGCACGTCCATGTAGTTGGTTTGCAGGGACAGCGCCAGATATCGCCAGCGCTCAGCCGCTCACATTGAAGCCACCCTGCAACGCGTCAGTGGGTGCGGTTCAAGTTAGCCCGGACACTGATGGTCGCGAAAAACTCGTCCCTTGTCTCGTGCAGAATATCCGCTACCGGTTTGATGTCTTCAATCCGGCCATCGACGCCAGCTTCGACTGCTTTCAACGTGGCCTTGAAGATCGGTACAACATGAGAGACTGTCAGTTCCGCTGCCTTATACTCGTCATACTCGTCGGTATCTTTGGTAAAGGTAGTCGATATTGCTTTCGAAGTAGTGTTCGCGCTCCAGGGTAAATTCAGCTGTTGGAAAGTGGTCAAACAGCGTGTCGCCTTCAACGCTCACCTGCACCGTGGTCAGGTGGACAACGTCAACCAGAGGCAGTGCCTGCTGGTAAATCTGGCCGCCACCGACAATATGAATGGGCTTTTGGTGGGCCTGGGCCTGCTCCAGACCGGCCTGCAGTGAGCCCGCGGTGGTGCAGCCGTCAATCGAGAAACCGGGATTGCGGGAAATAATGACAGTCTCCCTGCCAGGTAGTGGTCTGCCAATGCTCTCAAAGGTTTTTCGCCCCATCACGAGGACGCCGCCCATCGTGATGTCCCTGAACAGGCGCTGCTCGCCGGTGGCGTGCCAGGGGATGGCGTTGGCATTACCGATGACCAGGTTGCGGGCTCTTGCAACGACGATGGATATTGGGTTCACCTACATCTGCTCGACAGTCTGTATTCCCAGCAGGCCAAGCCCCTGTTGCAGTGTGCGAGCGGTGACGTCACACAGGAGCAGGCGACTCGTCTGCTGTACCGCGTCAGCCTTCAAAATCGGGCAAGCTTCATAGAACGCCATGAAAAGCCCAGCTAGCTCAAACAGATAATTGCAGAGAACGTTTGCCTGGTAGTCCTCCAGTACGCCGTCAATGGCTTCGCCAAACTGTAGCAGTTTGACGGCGAGGGCCAACTCGGCCGGCTCAACAGGCAGGATCTCACCGGCAAGCAGGGCAGGTTCAAGATCCGCCCGTTTGAATATGCTTCTGATTCGGGTATAGGCATATTGCAGGTAGGGTGCAGTATTGCCATCGAAGGACAGCATGTTGTCCCAGTCAAAAATGTAGTCTGTGGACCGGTTCTTGGATAATTCAGCGTACTTCATAGCGCCCGAACCGACGACATGGGCAATTGTGCGTCTTTCGGATTCATCAAGGTCAGGGTTCTTGGCGGACACCAGGT